>NZ_JACVTU010000009.1:0-107786 GCF_016624705.1 Acinetobacter sp. S40 | reverse complement strand
GAGAGTAAGTCATCGCCAGCTTTTAAATATAAGCCCCGTCACTAGCCAGTGACGGGGCTTCTTTTTTACTAAGTACTATGAAATATCTCAGGAATTTAGGAATAAAACCATTTGGGTGGCTTAAACAGCTATTTAAAGGCACGTTCTCATGACAAGTAATTCAGAAATTTATAATCCATTTAATTGACGACCAGTATGCTTATACGGTATTTAAGCTTATTCGAGAGGATTAAATATTTTAATACCTTTACAAAGTATAAATAAAAAGAAGCCCCATCATCCTGACAGGGCTTCTTTATATTCCGTTTATAGTGTCGTAGATATCCTATTTACGACCACATCCTGTGCATCTTGTTATTTTCAATGAGACTTCCTATCTCTCTATGATGTAGATAATAGGCGAAAAATTAATGAAGGGATATTCGCCAATGACTTCGATAGTTGTAAGTTTTAGCTTACACCAAATTTTTATGATATTTTTTTAATTTCTCAACAAGATTGATTAATGATTTGATTTCGAAATCATTAGCTTCAAATTCTTCTGATTGGTTGCGTTTAAAGATATCGCGGATTTCAATTACAGCATTAGGATCAATCATATCTAGACTAGATGTAACTTGACGAATTTGACTAATTGAACGGGAACCATAGGTTGAACCATAACCAACAAATGCTACAGGTTTATTTTTCCATTCTTTTCCAAGATAGTCTAAAGCATTTTTTAAGGCAGGACTATAACCATGATTATATTCAGGGCTGATAAAAATAAAGCCTTCTGCTTGCGCAATCTTATTTGCCCATTCTTGTTGTTTGGGTTGATCGTAGATGCCAGTTGCTGGTGGATGACTGCCAGAAAAAAGGGGCAAATTCCATTGTTTTAAATCGACCAATTCAACTTGAATATCGTTATCTTGATGATTTACAAGTTGATTATATACCCAATTTGCGACTTTAATCGCAGTACGCCCTTCACGAATACTTCCGACAATAATATAGATCAGCATGGTTATTCCAAAATTATGAATTAGATTAAAAGTTAAACGATCTTCTAAAGGTTTGGAAAGTAAAACTTTGTTATGAATTGGAATTATTTGCTGCTATTTCAATTTCAGTCAGCAGTTTATCTGCCATTTCTTTGGTTTTTTCAACCCTGGCATGCGGTATTCAGTATGCCCATAGTCTTGAATAGATTTCCAGCGGCCACCCCAAGTCAATCCTACCGATTCGGCAAGTTCGCCATATAGTTGATAGCCACACATGGCCTAGGGATCACGTTCTGTAATCACGATTTTGCCATTGCGTTTAAATGCAATATCTGCGGCTAGGCCGAATTGATGATAACTTTGGTAAACACGAGCACGCGTGGTGTTGGGATTGTTTGAAAGCATATTTTGTCGCACTGGACTACGATAGCCTTCAAGTAGCACCAATTCATAACCGTAGCGCTCTTTCATGAGTTTAAATACCATGAGTAAGCGTTGTTTGTAACGCGGGTGCATTTTATCCCATTTGCGGTCAATACATGCATTCTCAAAGCGACTACGATTATTTATAGTTTCAAGTTGTGATGCTTCAACGGAATAATTATTTTGTGCTTGCTCATACTGTTCAAGTTGCTTAGCTTCAATAATTGCTGCTTCAACTAAAGATGCATCAACTTCAGGCGGTGGTGTTAGGAGCTCACCATTTAAAAGCGTATAAATTTGTGGATCGACTTCTTTGAGATATTCGGCTTCTATACGAGTTGAGCTAATGGGGCGTGTAAAGGCAAATACAATAATACTAGTAAACAAAAGAAATCCAGCACTTAAAATCCACCATTGTTGTAAATGCCATTGAGATTGAAGTTGTTCTGATGCAGATGCATCATCAAGTTGTTGGGCAAATTTTCTAGCGCGTTTAAATTTTTGTTTACTTTTCGGCAATATATTTTTTAATAAAATAAAAAGCTTATGACGTAATTCATGGAACATGAGACAAGCGAGTGCTATTGTAAGCCCGAAAAAGCAAATAAAAATAAGAAGGATCATGGAAGACGTTTATTGCACTGTATCGGGCTTCTGAGTACCTGCAAGTTCACTTAAAGTATTTGGATTTTCATTTTTTTCTGTTTCTACTTGAACAATATCTATTCCAACTAAAAGAAAGCTAACTTCAGGTGAAATAAAAATGTGTCAATTGGTTTTTAAAGATTCAATTGACTATTCGAAAGTATATATACAGATTGGCGGTTTTATAAGCATAATTATTAATTTGACTGATAATGCTATGACACCTTTTGGAAATGTAAATGTATCAAATAAAAATTATTTTGAAAACCTAGCTTTTAGTAAGTCTAAAGGGAATGCACAACATTGGTTCATTCATGAGATGACACATGTTTGGCAATATCAAATGGGTACTAAAAATGCTTGGCTAGGTCTTGAACAACTCTTGTGTAAAAGTGGATATATAATCAAAGTAGATTGTGTTGACTCAGGTTTAGGAGAGTTAAAAGCCTATGATACAGATATTACAGGAAAAGATTTAAATAAAAAATTTAAGGATTTCAATTTCGAACAACAAGGTAGAATAATTGAATTTTGGTTTAACGCATGCTATTTGCAGAATATTGTATCATCAAGACCACATCATCAGAAAAGTTTAAAGCTATTAGGCTATGTTGAAAGAATTTTGAGAGATTTTTTAGATAATCCACATGATCCATCATTATTGCCTAGAAGTTAATTATGAATAAAAAATTACTAGTACTTATATTGGTGTCGATATTATTTCAGTTGATTGCATGTGCTCAACCTATTAATAACCAATTGAACATAATAAGCAATAATGATTTGTGCATCTATACGGGAAGAAAAACAGGATATTCAACGCAAGATGACTATTTTATTATTTTTGTTGGAGAGTACAATCCACAAGAGAGTTTTAAAAGTATCTATGAGAAAAAATATAATAGTCTAAAATTCCCAACGAATAAAAAAAGTTGTATTAATGTTCCAAGTGAAATTTTTGAAAAATCCGGAATTTATAGTATAAACTTAGAATCAAACAAAAATTATTCACAACTAGTTTGTGTGAAAAAAGATAAAAGAAACTCTATTTTATATTATAGGATAAAAGAAAATTTAATTTGTAGTGATGAGGAAATTAAATTAGAAGAACCTGATGGAGTAATGAATAAGATTAAATCTGTCTTGAAGTTTAATTAATGTTGAAAAATAAAAAACCTCCTAATTACTTTAGGAGGTTTAAATCAGTTAAATGCTTACATCACATCAGCTTAATCCCTTGTTGACCCGCAGGAGTCACCTTAAAGATTTCAACTTCAAAACTAATATTTTTACCCGCCAACGGATGATTAAAATCTACTTCGGTAATATCATCATTGACTGAAGCAACCACGCCAAATAATGATGATTTGGCTTTGTCTTCAAACTCAATCATATGACCAACAATCGGGCGTTGTTCAAATTTGACGGTATCAAATTTTTGAATATTTTCAGGGTTCCAAGGGCCGAAAGCATCTTCTGGGGGTAAATGTACGGTACGACGATCTCCCGCACGTAAGCCAAATAGTGCTTTTTCAAAACCTGGTAATAAATTGCCATCACCAATGGTCAGGCTTACGGGCTGTTCGCGGCTACGTGTATTGTCAATCTCAACACCATTTTCCAGTGCAACAGAAAAATGTAACTCGACCTGAGCGCCTTCTTGTATACGAATTTCTTCGTTCGGTTGAATAATTTCAGTCATGCTTTACTTCTGCACGTTGGATGCGTTTTTTCTCAAGGAAAAAAGTATCAATTAACAAGAGGATGGTTCCCAGCGTAATTGCACTGTCTGCAATATTAAAGGCTGGAAAATGATGATTTTGATAATAGACATGAATAAAATCGACGACATATCCCAAAGTCATTCGATCGATTAGATTACCTAATGCTCCACCTAAAATCAAAGCAATGGCTGCGGGTAAAACCATTGCAGTTTTCGGCATGCGTAATAACCAGAACACAAAAATAATCGAAACGATGCCTGCCAGACCCGTAAATAAATAATGTTGCCAGCCCCCTGCATCGGAGAGAAAGCTAAAAGCCGCACCATAGTTATGTAGTAGGGTCCAGTTTAAAAAGGGCAATACTGGCACAGGATCAGCATAGTTCAGATGTGTGCTTGCAATCCATTTGGTCCATTGATCCAAGAGGATGGCAAGAACAGAAAGTCCGAGCCAAATTAGATTATGTGGATAAAACTGGAATAAGCCTTTCTTTACTTGAGCCTTAGGCATATTTTCTCACTTCGCCACGACCTGCGACGTTTACGATACAACGGCCACATAGACCAGGATGATCGGCATGTGTATTAACATCTGGTAGCACATGCCAGCAGCGTACACATTTTTCGCCTTCTGCTGCTGAGACCTGTACACGCAAGCCCTCTATGTCCGTAATTTCACCCTGTTCCGCATAAGGATAGACAAGCACTTGCGATGTAATCAATACAAAGCGTAGTTCATCACCTAACTGGTTCAGTACCGTTTGTAATTCGTCTTTAGCCCAGATTTCTACTTTGGCTGACAAGTTACTGCCGATCAGTTTGGCATTACGAGCTGCTTCAATCTGTTTGTTGACTGCCGATTTGACCTGAATCAGGGTTTGCCAATCAGCTTCAGAAATGAGATTGGCTGTAGAGGCAACAGGTAAATCATACCATTGGGCAGTAAATACATATTGTTCGTTTTGTTCAGGAATCAGTGGCCATGCTTCTTGAGCGGTAAAACTTAAGATGGGTGTCATCCAGCGTACAAAGGCTTGAACTAGATGATACAGCGCCGTTTGTGCAGAATGACGTGCCTGTGAATCGGCTTTAGTGGTGTATTGACGATCTTTGATAATGTCGAGATAGAAGCCACCCAAGTCATTGATACAGAAGTTCGTCAAAGCGCTACATACGATATGGAAATTCATATCTTCATAGGCTTGTTGAATAGTTTTTTGTACGTCTGCAGCACGTTGCAGGATATATTGATCTAGGGCAATTAATTGATCAACAGGCAATGCATCCCTTGATGGTTTAAATCCATTCAAGTTTGCCAATAAGAAACGTAAGGTATTTCGGATACGACGGTAACCATCAGAAGCACGGCTAAAAATTTCTTTACCTGCTGTCATCTCATAACGATAGTCACTTGATGCAATCCAGAAACGCAATCCATCAGCGCCCATATCTTTAATAATATCTTGAGGCGTAATGATATTGCCCAAAGATTTAGACATTTTACGGCCTTTTTCATCAACCACGAAGCCATGAGTGAGCAGACCTTTATAAGGTGCGCGTTCATTAATCGCAATTGAGGTGAGTAAGGACGACTGGAACCAGCCACGATGCTGATCTGAACCTTCCAGATATAAATCTGCAGGATCGGTCAATTCTTCACGTTGACGTAACACCGCATAGTGGGTTGTACCTGAATCGAACCAGACATCAAGCGTATCGCGTACGGCATTGTACTGCTCTGCATCTGAACCAATAAAGTCTTTAGCTTCACGGTTATACCATGCATCAATGCCTTCTTTCTCAATCAGTTGTGCCACTTCTTCAATCAGTTCTGGCGTACGAGGATGAAGCTCATTGGTATCTTTATGCACAAAAAATGGGATTGGCACACCCCAAGTACGTTGACGTGAGATACACCAATCTGGACGACCTTCAATCATCGACTCAATTCGGTTTTTTCCCCAATCAGGCACAAAGCTAATATCATTTTCAATCGCCTTCAAGGCACAATCACGTAAACCCTTGGCATCCATGCTAATAAACCATTGCGGTGTTGCACGGAAAATAATTGGTGTTTTGTGGCGCCAGCAATGCGGATAGCTATGTACGATCGGTTGATGAGCCCATAAACGGCCGACAGCACCCAAAGCTTCAATAATTTGTGGATTGGCTTTATAAATATGTTCACCAGAAAAAATAGGCGCAGTTGGTAAATATACGCCATTCCCCCCGACAGGGTTATCAACTTGGAGGTTATAGATCAGACCAACTTTATAGTCGTCCGCACCATGACCTGGCGCGGTATGTACTGCACCTGTACCACTAGTTGCGATGACGTGCTCACCCAAAATCACAGGAACTTGACGATCACTTAGTAATGGATGTTGTAAGGTCAAACGCTCCAGTACAGCACCTTTAAAATCTGCCAGAACCACTGGATTTTCCAGCTTATAACGGGCAATGGCGGATTCAACCAGATCTTTGGCCAATATAAAGTTTTGTGTACCGCGGTCGCTTTGTACCTGTACCAGTTGATAGTCTATCTCAGCATGTAATGCAACTGCTTGGTTTGCAGGCAAAGTCCAAGGGGTAGTCGTCCAGATCACGATATCGGTTGGCGCCGTAACGTTTACACCCACACGCTGAGTTAAATCCTGAAGATCAACTACACCAAAACCAACGTCAATCGCATCGGACTTTTTATCTTCATATTCAACTTCGGCTTCGGCCAGTGCTGAACCGCAGTCGATACACCAATTCACCGGTTTTAAGCCGGGCTCGATATGACCTGCTTTTTGAATTTCACCCAAAGCACGTACGATATCGGCTTCTTGTTTAAAATTCATGGTCAGATAAGGATCTTGCCAATCACCAAACACACCCATACGAATAAAGTCTTTGCGCTGTAAATCGACCTGACTCATGGCATATTCACGGCAAGCTTTACGGAAAGTTGACGCATCAACTTTGACACCGACTTTACCGACTTTTTCTTCAACTTTTAGTTCGATCGGCAGACCATGACAGTCCCAACCCGGTACGTATGGTACATCAAAACCATCCATAACACGGCTTTTGACAATAATATCCTTTAATACTTTATTGACCGCATGGCCTAAATGGATCTGACCATTAGCGTACGGAGGGCCATCATGTAAAACATATTTTTTCTTGCCAATACGCGATGCACGAATCTTCTGATAAATGTTGTCGGCATACCACTCTTCTAACCATTTGACTTCGCGCACAGCCAAATTGGCTTTCATGGCAAATTCGGTACCTGGTAGGTTGAGTGTGGCTTTATAATCCACGGCATTTTCAGGAGTTTGCTTATCGCTCATGCAAGTTGTCTTCCAGTTCGATCAGCAGTTAAGCTGACGTGTTTTATCATCAAAAAAATTCGAAATTAAAAAGGGAATTGTGGTTGTTGCTCACGAAAGTCGAGCAGGTCTTCCACATCTTGGTCAATTCCAGCTTTCAGCGCTTCCAGCGACGGATAGTTTCGTTCACCATGCAAAAAGTTAAGAAACGTCACCCGCATTAACAAGCCATACAGATTAGCAGAAACTTGGGGAAAATGTACTTCCAATCGCCATTCTGGATGTGTCTGTTGAATGGCAGGACGAGTTCCGACATGGCCTGCGCCAAATAAACTATCTGGATGATAGCCTGCGATCCCTGACTGTGTGTGATCGTCGCTTTGGACTTTATCCCGTAGAGAGGTTGTTTCACAGACTACATCTACCCCATAAATACCGCTTAAACACGGTTTATGGCGATTTAAACGCACATTAATGGTTGGAAAATTTAAAGTGCGGCCAATTTGATCACCATATTGTACTCGACCTGTAATACTGTAAGGGCGCCCTAAAAGTTGTGCTGCCAGTGCTAAGTTACCTTCGGCCAGAACCTGACGAATACGCGTAGAACTTACGCGTTCCCCATGATATTCAATGGTGTCTAAATTGGTAACTTTAAAGCCATAGTCACGTAAAAACTCGCTATTACCTTGACGATTTTTCCCAAAGTGAAAATCATCACCCAAAATGAGCTGCTGTGTATTGAGCTTAAAGTGCAATAAGTCAGCAAACTCTTGGGCACTCAAACCGCGAAATTGTTCATCAAATTTGGCAATTGCAATATAGTCCACACCCAACTCGGTTAAATATTCGACTTTTTCCCGAAGTGAGCTGATCCGAGGGGGCGCATCAAAGCCTTTAAAGTATTCAAGAGGCTGAGGTTCAAAAATCATGACCAGTGTTTTTAAATGATGGGCCGCAGCGATGTTTTTTAATTGCTTAATCATGACCTGATGCCCTAGATGGACACCATCAAAGTTGCCAATCGTCACTGCAGTGGCAGGCAACTTAAAGTTTGGCGATAAGGCATTCAGGCGGAGCAGTTTCATGGATTTCAATGAAGCTAAATTTTGAAAGTCCTCTATATTGCCATAAACTGGGGGCTTGGTGCTATTGTTGCGTTTTTATGCAGGCAAAAAGCCGCAACTTTTTTCCTCTTATAAAAAATATTGATATATAAATTAAAAATAAATCAATTTTTCTTATTTTTGTATTTGATTATGATTGCAGTAACAAATGTTGAGATACGTTGAATGAACACTCCATTTTATCAATTACGATTCAAGCAAAATATTATCCGTGAATTCACACCGAACTGGTTTGCAGTAGTAATGGGTACTGGAGTAGTGGCATTAATCATGGCGCATTTTCCTGTCGCCTCTGATTTATTTTATCGTCTTGGCTTTATATTATGGGGATTGAATACACTATTATTTAGTCTTTTTAGTGTGTTGTATCTTGCTCGCTGGCTTTTTTATACGAACGAAGCAAAACAGATTTTCAGTCACCCCACTATGAGTTTATTTTTAGGAACCATTCCAATGGCACTGGCAACAGTTCTAAATGGTCTGTTGATCTATGGAATAAATGAATGGGGTGAAATTGCGGCCATGATCGCACTCAAACTCTGGTATCTGGATGTGTTACTGGCAGTTCTGGTCGGCTGGATTGTGCCGTTTTGTATGTTTAGTCGGCAGCAACATGCGTTGCCCAATATGACTGCGATGTGGCTACTCCCCATTGTTGCGGCAGAAGTTGCTGCAAGTTCTGGTGGCTTAATCCTGAATGTCGCGCCACATGTACCCCATGCAGTCAGTATTTTATGGTTCAGTTATATACTCTGGGGAATGTCTGTATTACCTGCTTTTTTAGTTTTAGCAATTCTGATTTTGCGATTGGCTTTACATCAAATTCCTGAAAAAGAACTTGCCATTTCAAGCTGGTTGTCTATTGGCCCGATTGGAACGGGGGCGCTTGCGATGTTATTACTTGGACAGGCTGCACCACATGTTTTACAGCAGCATAGTTTACAAATGCTGGGGCATTTTTTACAACATAGCGGTCTGCTCATTAGTCTGGTGTTTATGGGAGTGGGAGTTTGGTGGTTGGGACTGGCTATTTTTGCGACGCTATATCGTTTCAAACTAGGTATTCCGTTCAATTTAGGTTGGTGGGGGATGACCTTTCCCTTCGGTGTTTTAATTTTGGCATTACAACAATTGGCGGCACAACTGCACTGGATGAGTTTGACTCTTATTGTCCATAGTCTGATGGTGGTGTTATTGGGCTTGTGGTTATTGGTTAGCCTAAAAACGATTCGTGGAGCATACACAGGACAATTATTTTATTCTCCTTGTTTGCAAATGTGGAAACAGCGACAAGAAAATTCTCATTCTTGATCTAGAAAAGTTGTATAAGCACAATCGATCAGTTTAAATGCGGTGTGATGAAACTGAGATAATAAAACATGAATATTGCGCTGATCATGGCGATTCCTGATGAATCCAAAAGTTTATTTGAGCAGGCGGGTATTACTGTCCACTACAGCGGTATTGGTAAAGTGAATGCTGCATTTACTGCATTTGATGTGATTCAAAAAACGGGCTGTGATGTGCTTTTGAATTTGGGTAGTGCAGGCAGTTCAGTTTTTGATGCACATACATTAGTTGAAGTGAGTCAAGTGGTACAACGTGATATGGATGTTTCCCCGTTAGGCTTTGCAATTGGCACAACACCTTTAGATCAAGAGTTTCCCGCTGCCATTGTCCTTGAACCATTTTTCTCAGAATTGCCCCAAGGTGTTTGTGGTACAGGGGATTCCTTTGAAACGGGAGCGCCAAAACTTGCCTGTGAGATGGTGGATATGGAAGCTTATGCGATTGCCAAAGTTTGTAAAAAATTAGGTGTTCGCTGCATTTCAGTAAAATATATTACCGATGGAGCCAATGATACGGCGCATTTGGACTGGGAGGCTAATTTGTTATTAGGCGCACAAAAATTATTGGCTTTATATCAACAGCATTTTTTGAAAAATTAGTTACTGGCTGCAAAGAAAGGCATAAATCTTGCTGGTTGATAGAAATATTAATTTTACCAAACGGTTTAAAATGAACTATCAGCTTTATCCAGCGTTAAATGAAAGTCAGGAATATGTGGTTTTTTCTTCGGGTTTGGGAGGGCACGGTCAGTTTTGGCAGCCACAGATTGCTGCATTTCAGCAAACTTACCATGTTTTGATTTATGATCATGAAGGCTGTCATGCAGATAGTCGCTTATTGCCAGAGTCTTATTCCTTTGGTGATTTGGCTGAGCAAATTAAAAATCTACTACTTCAACTTAATATTCATCGGTTTCATTTTATTGGTCATGCGATTGGTGGATTTATTGGAATAGAATTGACGCAGTTGCTTGATGCATCTGAACTCGATATGCAAAGTTTAACTGTCATTAATGGCTGGGCAGATTTAGATCCCCATACTTTAAAATGTTTCCAAACCCGACTGGCTTTACTGGAACACGCAGGTATTGCTGCCTATGTGGCTGCACAAGCATTATTTTTATATCCGCCAAGCTGGATTTCTCAATACTACCTCGATATTGAACAACAAGAACAAAAACAGCAACAGGACTTTCCACCGATTCAAAATGTTATTCGACGTATAGCTGCATTAATGCATTTTCAAATTACACCTGAGCATTTGGCCAAACTTGCTCAACGGCCTGTGCTGTTGATTGCGAATCAGGATGATATGTTGGTGCCCTATCATCAGAGTTTAAAGTTTTGGAAATTAGTACCCCAAGCGCACTTATATTTGATGGCTGAGGGAGGGCATGCTTCAACTGTGACTCAAACACCCTTAATCAATCATCAGATTTTAAAATTTTTACACCAGAGCCGATGAATTAAACAGCATGTAAACGCTAAATGGATTGAATTTTGGCGACCATAGGCAACTATGGTCGTAAGCCATATAAACGACGAATCAAATCTCTAAACAAAGTTAAAGGCGAGGTAAAACGCCATAAAGAATCATATGCACCGTATGTTCAATGGCGCGTTGTTGCATACTTCGATTGCGAAGGGTCTTTCCTGTGACCATTTCCATCTGGATACTAAAATCTGCATAGTTTTGAGTAATTGCCCAGATATTTAAAATTAAGAGTTCAGGGTCAATATCAGCAGAAATTTTGCCTTGTTCCTGCCAAGTTTGAATAACTTTGGCTTTGCGCTTAAATAGTTTTTTTAGAGGTCCTTTCAAAATTTCCAAAATATGTGGCGCACCTTGAATAATTTCTAGGGCAAACAGTTTAGAGGCTTTGGGTTGAGTACGCGACACTTCTATTTTTTGAATGAGATAATGTGCCAATGCTTCAGTAGGTTCAAGTTCAGCTTCTAATGTTTGCAATGGTGCAAGCCATTTTTGTAGAACTGTAGTAAGAACCTCGACATAAAGCGCCTCTTTATTTTCATAATAATAGAAAATATTGGATTTATGCATATTTGCCAGTTGAGCAATTTCATCTAGGCTCGCCCCACTAAAACCGTAAGTTGAAAAGACATCCAGCGCAGCACTGAGCAACTGATTTCGTTTTTGTGTACTCTTTTTTTGTTCCATTGGCATAACTAGTCTAGACGGTTCTGATGAATTGTAAGGTAAACCGCATGATTTGTGCACAGCATAAGGTTATTTTTCTGTCTGAGAAGAAAAAATAAGTGCTTCATCTTACGGAAGTTGTTTGAAATTCCAGCATCTTTTTGATCAAAAAGCAAACAAATTATATAAATTTTAGTCAAATGATTTGGCTGTTGTATTTCAATTTCTTTTGCACGTTATTGATCCTGTTTTCACCTAAATAGTGCATTGTTGTGCGCCATAATTTTACTAAATGGTAAAAACAAATTAACCATATGTTTTATGTAAGTATTTATTAAATATTAATAAAATAAAGTTGGCATAATGTATGCATTGGAAAGTAATAAGAAATGGCCATTCTTGAAAATTAAATAATGAGTTTTAGGTAGTGCTCATGTAGTCCATGAATTACATCTTCCCAAGAGGATCGACCAGATGAAAATAGGTGTTTTTTGTCCAATCGGAAACAATGGCTGGCTGCTTTCAGAAAATGCGCCTCAATATATGCCGACCTTTGAACTTAATAAACAAATCGTACAACGCGCTGAACATTATGGTTTCGATTTTGCACTTTCCATGATCAAGTTACGTGGTTTTGGTGGGAAAACTGAATTTTGGGATCATAATCTCGAAACTTTTACGCTGATGGCGGGATTAGCTGCGGTCACAAGCAAGATTAAAATTTATGCCACTGCTGCAACACTGGTAATGCCACCCGCTATTGTGGCGCGAATGGCTTCGACCATTGATTCGATTTCAAATGGGCGTTTTGGTCTAAATGTAGTAACAGGTTGGCAAGCCCCTGAATATAGTCAGATGGGCATGTGGCCAGGGGATGAATATTTCGCTAAGCGTTATGAATACTTGTCTGAATACGTTCAAATTTTGAGAGAACTTTGGGCGACAGGGCAATCGGACTTTAAAGGTGAACATTTCCAGATGGAAGACTGTCGTGTTAGTCCGAAACCACAGGCTGACATGAAGATTATCTGTGCAGGGCAATCTGATACAGGGCTCGAGTTTTCAGCGCAACATGCTGACTATAATTTTGTATTTGGGAAAGGGCTAAATACTCCAACTGCCTATGCCGATATTAATGATCGTTTAAAACACTTTACTGAACAAACTGGGCGTGATGTGCAGACCTATGTTTTGTTTATGGTGATTGCGGCCGAAACTGATGCTGAAGCCATGGCGAAATGGCAAAGCTATAACGACGGTGCCGATATGGAAGCGATTAACTGGCTGATGAATCAGGGCGGTAAAGATACCAAATCGGGTACAGATACCAATATTCGCCAAATGGCATCCAGCGTTTCTCCAGTCAATATCAACATGGGGACTTTAGTAGGTTCCTATGCAAAAGTTGCCGCAATGTTGGATGAAATTGCCGAGATTCAGGGTACGGAAGGCATTTTATTGACCTTTGATGATTTCTTACAAGGTGTGGAAGATTTTGGTGAGCGTATTCAGCCTCTGATGCAATCACGACAAAGCACTGTTGCTGAATATCAAATGCTTACCCCACTGGAGAAAAGCGCATGAGTATGGTGATTGCAGATTTTACCGAACGTGCAGGTACAGGACGTATCTTAAAAGCAGAACCGGAAGCGATTCAACTTGCACCAGAACAAACCGCATTGATCGTGATTGATATGCAAAATGCTTATACCTCATTAGGTGGTTATCTGGATTTGGCAGGTTTTGATGTCTCTAAAACTAAGCCTGTTGTAGAAAATATTCAAAAAGCCGTATCAGCAGCACATGCAGCAGGCATCCAGGTGATTTACTTTAAAAATGGCTGGGACAATCAGTATATTGAGGCGGGTGGCGCAGGATCCCCTAATTTTCATAAATCCAATGCCCTAAAAACCATGCGCAATCAACCCGAACTGCAAGGTAAATTACTGGCGAAAGGTGGCTGGGATTTTGAGCTAATTGATGAATTACAGCCAACAAGTCAAGACATTGTCATTGAAAAGCCACGCTATAGCGGTTTCTTTAATACTGCACTCGATAGCATGTTACGCGCTCGTGGGATTCGCAATCTGGTATTCGTTGGTATTGCGACAAATGTTTGTGTGGAGTCGACTTTGCGAGATGGCTTCTTCCTCGAATATTTCGGTGTAGCACTGGATGATGCGTGTTATCAGGCAGGCCCGCCCGAAATGCATACTGCTAGCATGTACAACATTAAAACCTTTTTTGGCTGGGTGTCCGATACGCAAAGTTTTGTTGAGAGCTTTCCTCCATCCCAAATTATGGCCAAATCTGCATAGGAGTACGACATGCCAAAGCAAATTATTTTACCCGCAGGTACTCCACCCCCTTTAGCACCTTATGTGCCTGCTACCAAAGCCGATAATATCGTGTACGTCTCTGGAATTTTGGCTTTTGATGAAAATAACAATGTGGTGCATGTGGGTGATGCTGCTGCACAGACACGTCACGTGTTGGAAACCATTAAAGGGATTTTGGCCAACGCAGGAGGCAGTTTAAAAGATGTCACTTTTAACCATATTTTTTTACGAGACTGGGCCGATTACGCCGCGATAAATGAGGTTTATGCGGAGTATTTTCCTGAACAGCGTCCAGCACGTTATTGCATTCAAGTGGGGTTGGTCAAACCTGAGGCATTGGTTGAAATCGCCTCAGTAGCGCATGTCTAAGCCAAACTGAAAACCAAATTAAGGCTGTTAAACATCATAAATTATACCTCATCACTTTGAAGGTCTTGAGGTGGAGATAAGCAATGACTGCATTAATACAAACTCCAAATCAGCTGAAAAGCTTACTTGAGCAAATCACTCCGTCCAATCGCTTTACCAGTATGCAGGTTGATCAACACATCTTTCGGCAGGGTATGTCGAATTTGGGAGCTGCGGTAAATGTAATTACTACGGATGGTATGGCAGGAAAATCAGGTTTTACCGCATCTGCGGTGTGTAGCGTGACAGATAGTCCACCGACTTTATTGGTGTGTTTAAATCGCGCTGCTTCGGTATTTGAAACCTTTCAGAAGAATCAGGTGCTCTGTGTCAACACATTGGCTGCGCATCAGGCAACTCTCTCCAATATTTTTGGAGGTAAAACCCCCATGGACGAACGGTTTACTTATGGAACATGGCAAACACTGGCTACACAAGCGCCTGTTCTGGAAGATGCACTGGTGTCTTTTGATTGTGAAGTGGTGCAAAGCCTGTCTGTAGGGAGCCATGACGTTTTTTTCTGTCAAGTTAAAGCGATTCAATACGGGCAGGGGCAAAACCCACTCATGTATTTTAACCGTAATTATTGTGAACCCCATTATGTAGCTTAAATCTCATGTTGAAATGAGGAGAAATAGCGATGTCGAGTCAAGAACCGTGGTTTGTCAAATTTAAACCTTATCAAGGAAATCTGGATCAAAATCCTGTCCAGATTGATGAATATCTTCCCACTGGAAAAAGTGTGGTTTTAGGGCTGCAACATGCCTTTGCCATGTTTGGGGCAACAGTGCTGGCGCCGTTATTGATGGGTTTTGATCCGAATTTGACGATTTTTATTACAGGGTTTGGCACCATTTTATTTTTTTTGATTACCGGAGGACGCTTACCGAGCTATCTGGGTTCAAGTTTTGCTTTTATTGCGGCTGTTGCTGCGGCAACAGGCTATAACGGTGTCGGTGCTAACCCGAATCTGGCTTTGGCGTTGGGAGGGACTGTCGTCTGTGGTTTGATATATGCTGCTATTGGCGTGATCGTCATGCGTACGGGAACAGCGTGGATTGAAAAGTTGATGCCTCCAATCGTCACAGGAGCCATCGTGATGATTATTGGCTTAAATCTCGCACCAGTCACGATTAAAGGGGTTTCTGGCAATAGCTTTGATACATGGATGGCCGTTTTAACCATTTTATGTATTAGTGCTGTGGCTGTATTTACCCGTGGTATGGTTCGTCGTTTGTTGTTACTGGTTGGTTTGTGTGTTGCCTATTTGGCTTATTTTCTATTTGCCAATGTATTTGGCTGGGGAAAACCGATTGATTTCACACCTATTGCACAGGCCGCATGGTTGGGTTTGCCGACTTTTCATACGCCCGTCTTTGAAACTAAGGCCATTTTGTTGATTGCGCCAGTTGCATTGATTTTAGTTGCAGAAAACCTGGGTCATTTTAAAGCTGTGTCAGCAATGACTGGGCGAAATTTATCGCCGTATATGGGACGTGGTTTTTTTGCTGATGGCGTATGTACGACTATGTCTGCCTCTATTGGAGGAACAGGAATGACCACTTATGCCGAAAACATTGGCGTGATGGCAGTGACCAAGGTTTATTCCACTACAGTATTTGTCGTTGCTGGCTTATTTGCAATTTTGCTTGGTCTTTCACCGAAATTTGGTGCAGTCATTCATACGATTCCTGTAGCTCTTTTGGGGGGTGCATCGATTGTTGTATTTGGTTTGATTACAGTTGCAGGAGCTAAAATCTGGATCGATCATAAAGTAGATTTTAGTCAGAACAGCACCCTGATTATTGCCGCAGTAAGCCTAATTATGGGTGCAGGGAATTTTAGTTTACATATTGGTTCATTTGATTTGGGAGGGATTGGCACAGCTACTCTAGCTGCAATTGTCCTAAATTTATTGTTGAATCGTGATAAAACGACGCTAAATCAGACTGATTCTACAGAGCACAATGATAAAAATATCCAACCGCTCAGTCCGCAGTCTTAAGGAGTAGGGTTGGTGATGAGAATTGGATTTATAGGATTAGGGGCAATGGGATGGCATATGGCAGGGCATTTGACTCAGCTGGATGCCACAGTAATGGTGTGGAATCGAACGAAAAGTAAAGCTGAGGCACATGCAGCACAATTTGGAACAATCTCAGTTGATTTAGACTTACTTGTGCAAGCCGACTTTATTTTTTCGTGCCTCCCAACAAGTTCAGAAGTAGAAGCAATACTCTCTGCACATCCACCAAAATCTGGCAGTATCTGGATTGACTGTACCAGTGGTATTCCCTTTTCTGCACAACAATTAAGTCAATCTTTGAAACGACAAGGTGTGGAATTTTTAGATGCGCCAGTTTCAGGACAAACCATTGGTGCTGAAAATGCGACATTAACTGTAATGGTTGGCGGTCACCAACCCGCCTTTGAGCGGGCCAGACCTGTGATTCAGGCATTTGCAGGTGTAATTGAGCATGTTGGAGAGAGTGGGTCTGGCTTCGCGGTTAAAGCGGTGAATAATATTTTGATGGCAGCTAATCTTTGGGCTTTAAGTGAAGGATTATCGGTTCTCAAAGTTCGTGGGGTCAGTTTAGATGCTGCTTTGGCTTGTATTAATCATTCCAGTGGTAAAAGTAGTATGTCTGAAACGGTGATGCCGCAAAAAATCATGAGTCGTTGTTTTAATAAAACGTTTGCACTTAATTTATTGCAAAAAGATATTGGAATAGCACTTGATCTGATCGCGGAGACGGGACAGCAGGGAAGTTTATTGCATTGTGTACAACAGCTGTATAATCAAATAGATCGGCAAACAGCCGAGCACATCGATTTTTCAGCTGCAATTCAGGTGTTGGAGCAATACAACCAAGTGCTGCTCAATTAAAAATGAATAAAAGCCGCAGATTGCGGCTTTATTTAAGTGGCTAAGACGGCTTCTAATACACGCTGTTCCAGCTCTGCAAATTCAGCGCCCTTCTTGCGTGGTCGTGGAAGATCGACTTCAAAACTATGCGCAATGTGACCTTTATCCAGCAAAATAATTTTATCAGCTAATTGCACTGCTTCACTGACATCATGCGTCACCAAAATAGCGGTAAAACCTTGCTCTTTCCACAAACGTTCAATCAGGTTTTGCATTTCCAGACGAGTCAGAGCATCGAGTGCACCCAACGGTTCATCCAACAATAATATACGTGGTGAATGTGAAAGTGCGCGCGCCAAAGCAGTACGTTGTCGTTGACCACCTGACAGTTGTGACGGCCATTGTCCTGCTTTATCTTTTAAGCCTACTTTTTCCAATAACTGTTCAGCAATATCACGTTTATCTTTGGCTAATCCTAATTGTGCATTTTGTAAAATACTTTTCCAAGGCAATAGGCGTGGATCCTGAAACATGACCCGAATATCATCACTGGTAATTCCTTCACGGAAATGTCGTGCTGATTTAAATTTAATCTCCCCATAACTTGGCTGTTCGAGATCAGCAATCAGGCGTAATAGAGTACTTTTACCACAACCACTGCGACCGACGATAGCAACAAACTCTCCGGGCTGAATATGTAGATCAAGATCTTCTAAAACTTTAACCTGTCCATAAAACTTATGCAGTTGTTCAATAATAATTTCGGCACCAATTGGCACATCTCCAACTTGAACGGGCTGTTCTATATGCACGTTAGTCAGTTCATCTTGATATAAAGGTAAATTTAAATTGGTCATGATCAAAGCCCTCGAATTTATTGTTGATAGCCTGCATGCCAGCGCAATAAATAGCGCTCAAGGCCCTGAGCCAGAACATCGGCAAGTTTGCCCAATAAGGCGTAAAGTAAAATACCGACTAACACCACATCGGTTTGTAAGAATTCTCTGGCATTCATGGTCATATAGCCGATGCCTGATTGTGCCGAAATAGTTTCAGCCACAATAAGTAGTACCCAAACCAGACCAAGAGCAAAGCGTAAACCGACCAAAATTGAAGGCATTGCGCCTGGTAGAATGATTTCTTTATAGAGTTGCCAGCGGTTTAAACCATAGCTTTTACCCATTTCAATCAACTGTGGATCGACCGAGCGAATACCGTGATACGTATTGATATAAATAGGAAAAAATACCCCGACTGCTACAAGAAACAGTTTTGCTGTTTCATCGATTCCAAACCAGAGGATTACTAATGGAATCAGCGCGAGAGCAGGAATATTACGAATCATTTGTAGGGTCGTGTCGAGTAAGGTTGATGCAGTTTTTGATGAACCATTGAGTAGACCTAAAAATAGCCCTAATCCTCCACCGACCAAGAGGCCGAGCAATGCTCGACCTGCACTGACCTTAACATGATGCCAGAGTTCTCCACTGACTAATAAATGCCAGAAGGCGCTTACAACCGCAGTGGGGGCTGGCAAGACTCGACTTTGCAGTAAGCCTGTGGTTGATGCAAGCTGCCAAATGATAACCAGTGCGATTGGAAACAACCAAGGAAGGCTGCGTTTAAAAATCGCAGCTGTTCCACGTGAAACAATAGAAGAGGCGGTATTTACACTCATACGGACTCCTTGACCACTTTCTCTTTCTTGCTCTGATCTGGAGCATAATTGTTGGCAATAATTTCACCGAAAGGGCCTGTAAGGTTAGGTTGGGCCAGCTTCTCACGAGTTTTGAGTGGTAAGAGTGGGAAAACTAGCTCAGCAAAGCGAATAGATTCTTCAAGATGTGGATAGCCTGAAAAAATAAAGGTATCGATCCCCAAATCTGCGTATTCCTGAATACGAGCTGCCACTGTTTCCGGATCACCTACCAATGCGGTACCTGCACCGCCACGTACTAAACCAATACCTGCCCATAAGTTGGGTGAGACTTCAAGTTTGTCACGTTGACCACCATGGAGGGCGGCCATGCGTTGTTGACCGACTGAGTCCATCTGCGCAAATTTCTTCTGTGCTGCGGCAATAGTGTCATCATCGAGATATTGAATCAGTTCATTCGCTGCTGCCCACGCCTGCTCATTCGTTTCACGGACAATGACATGTAAGCGAATGCCATAATTTAGGGTACGGCCTTTGGCGGCAGATTTTGCCTTCATACCTTCAACTTTTTCTTTGACTGCAGCAGGAGGTTCGCCCCAAGTTAAATAGGTATCCACTTGCTCAGCTGCCAGTTCTGAAGCCGCATCTGATGAACCACCAAACCACAATGGTGGATAAGGTTTTTGAATGGGTGGATAGAGAAGCTTGGCTTCATCGACGCTCAAACGCTCACCATGGAAGGTAAATGACTCGCCTGTATGTGAACGCGTCAGGATTTCACGCCAGATTTTTACATATTCACTTGCAGTTTGATAACGTGTTGAATGGTCTTCATATAAGCCATCGCCCTTAAGTTCCTGCTCATCACCACCTGTCACTAGATTAAGTAACACACGACCGCCAGATAAACGATCAAAGGTTGCGGCCATACGTGCTGCCAGCGCAGGTGTGGTAATACCTGGACGTAGAGCCACTAAAAATTTTAAATGTTTTGTAGCATCAATCAGACTGGCAGCGGTAATCCACGGATCTTCACAAGAACGACCAGTTGGAATCAAAACGCCGCTATAACCTAAATTATCAACCGCTACCGCAATCTGTTTCATATACGCATGATCCACTTGACGTGCACCTTTGCTGGTTCCTAAATAGCGACTGTCACCGTGAGTGGGAATAAACCAGAAAATATTCATATCAACATTCCTTTAAATGCGTTTTGATAAAATTGCGTGTGTGTTTAAAAGGCCTAAGAACTAAGAAGCTTTTGGTGTCCAGATGGTTTGATTCACCTGAATACCTTTTGGAATGAGCTGAACTTGCTGAAACAGATCGGCAATACTCTGCTGAGCCTTGGTAACTTCTGGAGTTAAGGGTTGAATGGGAGATGGTTTGTGCCGTTTGTCCAGTACCGCTTTAGCTACTTGAGTATCGAGTCCCGTACTTTGCGCATAAATACTTAAGCCTTCGTCCTGATGTTTCACAAACCATTGATCTGCTTTATTTAAACCATTCAGAACCTTTTGAGTGGCATCTGGGTGTTGTTGGATAAATTTAGGATTACCAATGTAGAACGAGTAGGTCGTTGGAAATGCAGTCCCATCAATAAGTGATTTGGCATGGCCTTTGAGCTCGGTAGTACTTAAGTAGGGTTCCCAGATTGCCCAAGCATCAACCGCACCTTTGTCAAACGCGGCACGTGCATCGGCTGGAGGTAGCCAGACAGGTTGAATGTCCTGCCAGCTTAAACCTGCTTTTTGCAGCACTTTGGCCAGCAGTTCATGTGCACTTGAACCTTTTTGTACCGCAATGCGCTTACCTTTAAGATCTTGGATGGATTTGATGGCACTATTTACTGGAATGAGAAGTGCCTGTGAATTTGCAGGAACTACTTCATAACCTACATAACTCAGATCTTTATCGGCTGCTTGTGCAAATATGGGCGGAGTATTACCTACCATACCAAAGTCCACTGCACCAACGGCTAAAGCTTCGAGCATTTGTGGTCCAGCAGGAAATTCGCGCCATTCGATTTTGGCATTTGGAAATTCCTGTTCAAATATTTTTTGCTCTTTAGCAATTAAAAAATTCAGCGAAGACTTTTGAAAACCTATCGACAAGGTTTTGACAGGTGCGTTACTTGTAGTCGATGAATCTTTTTGTGCTTGTGTATGAGGTTCTGTTTTCTGACAGCCACTTAAGCTTAAACCCAGACTTATGGTTCCGATGACACTCAATTGTTTTAAGCTAATCATGAGTTGTTATCCTAATTGTTCGCATTTATTTAATTTCGCCAGTTAAAATGGCATCTTGAATTTTTAAGGGCTGCGGAATCAATTTTTGCTGATAAAAAGCATCCGCCACTTGTTGTTGTTCATTGACTACTTGAGTCGACAATGGGGTAACGCCAAAGCCCATGCGAGAAATAGATGTTTTTAAAATATTGAAATCTAGCGCGGTCGGTTTTTCCAGTAATTTGGCGGCGGCATCCTGATGAGTTTTGACCCATTCCGTACTTTGATTAAGCTCTTTGACCAGAGTGTTCAGGACGTCAGGATGGGCTTGGGCAAATTTACGATCTGCCAGATAGAACTGATGGTTGCTAACCAGATTTTGTCCTGTAGCCAGTACTCGTGCACCAATCTGTTGTTCAGCCGCCGCAAAGAATGGATCCCAGATCACCCATGCATCGACTGCACCTTTTTCAAAGGCCGCTCGGGCATCGGCAGGAGGTAAATACACCACTTGAATATCGTTCAAGGTTAAATGATTTTTTTCCAATAATTTTAATAATAAATAATGCACATTTGAGCCTTTATTTAAGGCAACGCGTTTACCTTTCAAGTCCTGAATAGATTGAATCGTAGAGCTTTTGGGAACAATCAGAGCTTCAGCATTTGGTGCAGCAGGCTGGTTCGCAACATACACTAGATTAGAGTTCGCTGCCTGTGCAAAAATAGGCGGAGCTTCACCCGCTTCACCAAACACCACACTACCCACGTTTAAGCCTTCCAAAAGCTGTGGACCAGCAGGGAATTCAACCCATTTGATTGTGATGCCTTGCTCTTTTAAAGCTTTATCTAATGCACCACGCTCTTTTACAATAGGCAGTAAGCCATATTTTTGAAAGCCAATATTTAAGGTAGTGAGATCTGAATTTTCTTTCTTAGCACAGCCACTGAGCATCATGATTCCTGCGACACTCGCCGTAATCACTGAAAATTTGAACCACGAAGAAGAACGGATGCTCGCCATGATGTGTGATGCCCTGTATTAAAAAATGTAAGTTGAGGGCACACCTTAAAACCATTTCTATTGCATAAAAAATAAGTTTTTTAACATTAGTTATGAGAAAAATGGATAAATAAAAAAATGCTAAGTTTATCTAAAATGTAGATTTTAAAATAAAGGATAATCTTCGATTTTTTTTAAATAAGATATTGATTCTAATGTTTTATGTTTTAAAAAGATAAGCTTATGAAGCAATTGAATATCATCAAAAGAAATAAAAAGATGTTTTTGTACTAAGCTTAGTGAGAATAAAGATATAGTCATTGGTGCTAAAGCCAGTCGATGCACGTCAATCAAACTGGCTTATTTAAAACAGCAGATCAACAATTTACATCAGCATTTTTTTAAACACCAATGAATTACGTTGATAGTTATAGAGTTCCTGTCGTGCATTTGGAAGATCATCGATAGTGGCTGTCTGAAAACCTTGTTCCAAGAACCAGTGTGCAGTACGGGTGGTTAGCACAAACAATTGTAGAATACCTTGTTGTCGTGCTTTCTCTTCTAAAAAATGCAAGATTTGACTACCACGATTGGATTGACGATATGCAGGGTCAACCGCTACACATGCGATTTCAGCAGAACGGATTTCATTTTTTGCTGTGGGAATTGGATATAGCGCGGCACAGGCGAGAATCATGCCATCACGTTCAATTACAGCAAATTGTCCAATTTCACTTTCCAGTCGCTCACGAGATCGATAAACCAAAATACCTTCTTGTTCGAGTGGACGTAACAGATTAATTAGCCCGCCGACATCTTGAATTGTCGCCGTGCGTACTTCCTCATAATGCGCGTCAGTAATCATGGTGCCAATGCCGTCGCGAGTAAATAACTCTTCAATCAATGCACCATCATAGGCATAGGAGATTACATGCACGCGATGTACACCTGAAAGAGAAGCTCGCTGCGCACCTTGTAAATGCAAGGCCATTTCATCATCATTTTTTTGAAATTGCTCAATATAATTATCTAATTGGTGGGGAGTAAGTTCACGTAAAATTTTGTGGTTATCATCAAGTAATCCTTGTTTATTGCCAAGAAAAATCAGCTTGTCGGCTTGAATGGCAATCGCGGTTTTGGTGGCTACTTCTTCTGCCAAAAGGTTAAATACTTCTCCGGTGGTTGAATAACCTGTAGGCCCTAATACCACAATATTATGATTATCTAAATGGCGCTGAATTGCATCTGTATCGATACTTCGGACTTCACCTGTCAGTTGAAAATCAACTCCATCGCGAATTCCATAAGGTTTAGCTGTAACAAAGTTTCCAGAAACGGCATCAATACGCGCACCAAACATAGGTGAGTTGGCCAGTCCCATTGATAATAACGCCTCAATTTCCAGTCGAATAGAGCCTACAGCATTCATAATACAACTTAAGGATTCTCGTGTAGTGACGCGGCGATGAAGATGAATTGGCGTTTGAATCTGTTTTTCTTGGAGGTTTTTATTAATTTGTGGGCGTGCGCCGTGTACTAAAATCAGTCGAATACCAAGCGAATGTAGTAACGCAATATCGTGAATAATATGTTGAAAATTAGGGTGTTGAACTGCTTCTCCACCAAA
The DNA here is from genome assembly GCF_016624705.1 of Acinetobacter sp. S40. Classification (NCBI taxonomy): domain Bacteria; kingdom Pseudomonadati; phylum Pseudomonadota; class Gammaproteobacteria; order Moraxellales; family Moraxellaceae; genus Acinetobacter; species Acinetobacter sp. S40. The sequence goes on along the minus strand of NZ_JACVTU010000009.1, from coordinate 83,930 downwards.
CATTAAAACAAAGGTCTTATTTCGATGTGCATTAATATACGGTGCTGAGTGACGGAACCAACGCACATAATCTTGCGTGGTGCTGGAAGTAGACTCAGTCTCGTGTAATGGCATAATCGACTCAAAAAAAGAGAAACATAGACTGATTTTAAACAAAATTAGCCAAAGGGGAATGCCTGAGATAAAAAAACACCTTGATCTAAAAGATAAAGGTGTGAGATATAGTCAAGAAATAAAGATTATCGGGCAATTTTCAAAATTTTATGGTCATGTTGTGAAACGAGAACATACTGTCCATTAACTTGATACCATTGTTGGCCACGTTTGGGTTGGGCTATATGTTTATGCGCGCGATAGTCGACTTGGTAACGTGACAACTGATATTGACGCGGCATAGTTTGACCAATGCGCCAGTCGCGGCTCGGATCTAGTTTTTTATCTTTTGCATGGGTGGGTTGATGGAGTTCCGCCTGATTTTGATGGACATAATGTTTTGAATGAGGATCTTGCGGAGCTGCCATGGCACTTGTTGCCAATAATCCACTCATACTAAAAACAAGTGCGCTAATCCATTTATTCATCTTCATCTGTACCTCATATTCTTTTCACTGATCGTTGATGGTTTTAACTTAATATTAAATATGAGAGAAAACGTGAAGAGTACTTAGCAAATTGTGAAAGATCGACACAGATTGAGAAGGGCATGTGAAGACAGCTTAAAAAAAGCCCAGATTTGGAATCTGGGCTATAAAGTGTAAAATTTTTAATAAAATTAAATGGGTTAAAAACCTACGATCCGAATAATATCATTGGTACTGGAATTGACTAAAATATAGTCATTGTTGATTTTGTACCATTGTTGATTTCGATCAGGTTTTGGAAGATTGTGATCCCGATATTCAACTTTATAACCATTGCCACGGTAATGTTGAGGCATAACATAACCCGTTTGCCAGCGGTGCTGTTTTAAACGTTGTACACCACGTTCTTCTCGTATACGACGTTGTTCTGAGCGTACTTGTTCATCATCGTTATCACGGTCACGATCATAACTGCGTTCTTTACGCGCTTGAGGAAAATCACCGCCATTATCGCGATCAAAATACGGTCCTGCAACTGCAACCGTACTCATTAGTGCGGTCAAAGATAATGCCAGGGCTGTCAAAATCTTTTTCATAATGCATCCTCGGGGACGTACTTCTTTCTCATTGTTTTAATGTACAAAAAAAATGCAGAGAAACTGTGAAGATTGCGCAATAATTCAATTAAAAATATGAAGATAACTCTGCTCTTCTTGCCTAGGCATTTTGCACTGCTTTAAATTGTTTTGTCCAGTGGTCAACGGCATAAGTCTGAAAGATTTAAATTTATATAGAACGGATAGATAAAAAAGATTTATTGCCAATGTTCAGAAAAAATTTGCAAAGAATCTAACATTAAAATAATGTCTTTTGCCTGTTCAGCATCATTTAGCGAAGTAACCAATGTTTCGGAAAGTTGTAAATGACGAATGGAGAGAATGAGTTGCTTCTTATGAACAGAATCACGCATTAAGTTTGCTCCTTATAACGCTGTGTTAAAACATAGATTCAGATTAAAGGAGATCTTTTAATTTGTAAAAACGAATAATTTTCTTATTTTGATTTAAAAATACGATTATTGGTGCGTAAAAAAAGCATCTCGAAAGATGCTGGTAATCTTATATAAAATTAGCTTCAATCCTGTGCATCAATACTTTGACCATCAAGATGCAAACTGTCATCGCCCATTAGATATAAATAAGCCGGCATAATTGACTCTGTTGTAGGCAAACTTAATGGATCTTCATCGGGATAAGCTTTGGCACGCATGGCAGTACGGGTTGCACCTGGATTAATACAATTAAAACGAATATTGGGATGCATATGCTCAGCGGCAAAAATCTTGCTGACAGCTTCAATGGCGACTTTTGAAACAGAATACGCCCCCCAAAGTGCGCGCGCTTCACGTCCGACTCCAGAACTGGTAAATACCACTGAAGCATGCTCTGACTTTTGTAAAAGAGGCAATAAAGCCTGAGTCAGCATAAATGGCGCACGCAGATTTACCGCCATTACATCGTCCCACACTTGCGGCGAATAATCCGCTAAAGGTACACGTTCACCTAAAATACCCGCATTATGCAAAATACCATCCAAACGACCAAATTGTGATTCAAGTGTATTAACTAATAGCTCATAATCACGTACTGATGCGCTGGAAAGCTGTAGCGGTAAAATAGCTGGTTGTGGTGCACCTAAACTTTCGATTTCATCATAAATAACTTCAAGTTTATTCAGGGTTCGGCCATGTAAAACCACTGTTGCGCCATGTAGCGCGTAGCTCATGGCAGCAGCGCGACCAATACCATCGCCAGCACCTGTAATTAAAATAATACGGTCTTTTAATAAATCGGTACGAGGCTGATATTCTGAGTATTTCATGGTGAACCTCCCTAAAATTTGATTCAAATTATAATGATAATGCTCACATCCTAACGGGTTTCGTGGAATTTAACTGTAGTAATTGGCGTAAAATGGATTGTAATTCAGTAACATCGTTCACGATAGCGTCGGCTTGCCATGCCTCCAAATCATCTTGATACTCTAATGGCAAATAACCATAGGCCGCCAGAATGGTATACATACCTGCGGCTCGACCCGCATCAATATCACGTGGATGATCGCCAACATAAATAATTTGCTCACTTGGCAAATTCAATTGTTTGGCGGCAAGATACAGGGGTTCAGGATCTGGCTTGGTCTTCGTGACATCTTCAGGGCAAACCAAAACGCTGCAACGTTCGGTCAAATTCAATTCAGCCAGTAACAATTCACTTAAACCACGAGGTTTATTGGTGACAATACCCCACGGAATGTCATGCGTTTCAAGTTCTTCGAGTAGAGGATACATTCCCGAAAACAAATCTGTATCCACCACGATCTGCTGACCATAATTGTCTAGAAAGCGTTGGCGATGTTGTAAAAATACAGGATCATCTAGCTCTAACTCCGGGTAGACCAGTTTCACCATGGCGCGTGCGCCTTCCGAAACTTGTGTACGAATTAAATCTGCATCAACGATGTCACATTGTTTTTCACGACACATGGCTTGAATAATGCGAATAAAATCGGCCGCGGTATCGATTAAAGTACCATCAAGGTCGAATAGAACAGCTTTCATGCTTGAGTTGCCTTAATCGTATGCACCATATAATTGACCTCAACATTCGGTGCCAGCCAATAGTGTTTAGTGAGCGGATTATAGTGCAAGCCAATCATTTCTTTTAAGGTCAAACCTGCTTCACGAATATCCTGCGCCATTTCTGAAGGGCGGATAAATTTGTGATAATCATGCGTCCCTTTAGGTAATAAGCGTAAAATGTATTCAGCTCCAATAATGGCGAACAGATAGGATTTCGGATTACGGTTAATGGTTGAAAAAAACACATGGCCGCCTGGTTTCACTAAAGTCTGACACGCTTTGACGATAGACGCTGGATCAGGAACATGCTCCATCATTTCCATGCACGTCACAACGTCATACTGTCCTGCTTGTTCTTGAGCAAGTTCTTCAACTGGAATTTGACGATATTCGATATTTTTTACATGGTCCTGCTCTGCATGCAAACGTGCAACATTGAGCGGTGCTTCGCCCATATCGATACCTAGAACGTTTGCACCGCGACGCGCCATACTTTCAGCTAGAATACCGCCACCACAGCCCACATCCAGAACTTTTTTACCAGCGATGCCACCTGCGTGTTCATCGATCCAGTTCAAACGTAATGGATTGATCTGGTGTAAAGGACGAAATTCCGAATGCTGATCCCACCATTTGGCTGCGAGTGCTTCAAATTTTGCGATTTCTTGTGGATCAACATTCAGTTGCGACATGGTGTCACCTCTTTTATAAGTGTTTTCATCAATCGTTAAGTTTGGTTTACTAGTGTTAGTGTAACCAGAAATCGGAAAAAAGCGACCAGCTTGCTTAAAGATATGGTAAAAATCTTCACACAAGGAAAACGAATTTAGCATATTTGCTTTATATTTAGAGCATAAACTCAACATAATGATTTAGAGGAAAAAACAGGTAATGAAAAAGTTTGTATTAGGTGGTCTTTGTGCCGCAATGATGGTAATTTCTGGTACAACAATGGCTGCTGATTTTGTGGCAGGGAAGGATTACACCGTGGTGGCTAACCCGGGAAAAGTGGCTGTACCCGGTAAAATCGAAGTACGTGAGTTTTTTTGGTACGGTTGTCCGCACTGTTTTAAGCTTGAACCATATATGCAAACATGGTTAAAACAGATTCCTAAAGATGTAAATTTCCTGCGTACGCCAGCAGCGATGAACAAGGTGTGGGAACAGGGTGCGCGTGCGTATTATGTCTCTGAAGCTCTGAATGTCCGTAAAAAGACCCATTTGCCATTGTTTCATGCAATTCATGATCAAGGACAACAAATTTTTGATCAGGCATCTTTAGCTAAATTTTATGCAGGTTATGGTGTTCCCGAGCAGAAGTTTAATAGCATGTTTAACTCATTTCCAATTACCGCAAAAATTGCAGAATCCAATAAATTGGCGCAGCAATATCAGCTAACTGGCGTTCCAGCGGTTGTAGTCAATGGTAAATATGTGGTTCAGGGTGAAGACGGTAAAGTAACTCAAGTGATTAATTATCTAATTGAAAAAGAACGTAAAACAAAATAATGTTGGTTTTAAAAAAGCCCCTTTGTTATTTTAAATAAAGGGGCTTTTTATTTTACTTGTTCAAATCATCCAGCTTAATTTCGAGTTCAAACGCATCTAGATTGATTGATTGTGTGGGTAGGGAGAGTGCCTGATTGACATAAAGATTGATCAATTTCTGACGGGAACCAATAGATCTTTGATAATAGCTTGAATTTAATAACAAAGCGGCACCATAAGTGAGTGACCAGATATAAGATAAATAATCCCGAATGGACATATCATAATGCACAGATTGCAAATAGGCTTCGGTAATATCTTTGATTGCTAAAATACGCGCTTGACGGATTTCGTATAATTCTTCAAATAAATGATTGAGTTTGGATTCACTCATCGTCAGATTTTCTTCTAGCTGATGCAATAAAATGGTACGTGCTGGCGCTAAAAGATGATGCAGCATATAAATTGGTGCATATTCCTTAAAATCAGTGTGGTGTTTATTGGAAATATCTAATAGTTTTTTTTCATTTTCGATGACCAGTTCCAGTAACAGTTCATTCTTACTTTTAAAATGTTTATACAATGTGCCTTTGGCAATATCCAATTCAGCCACTAGCTCATCTAGCGTGATTTCCTGATTGTTTTCCAGCAATAGTTTTTCGGCAACACTTAAAATACGTTCTTTGCGGATTAAAAATTGTTGATGGCGATCTGGATTCATAACCGTTCCTATTACAGCAGTAGATACACGCGTCTACCGACATTAAGCCAAATTCGTAAATTCGCCAAGATGATTAAAGAAATTTACTGATTTTTTTCTGTTTTCATATAATAAGTACGAATTATTCCCAGTTGGCAATACCACGGAAAATCAAGCGAACTTGTGTTGAAGCATTCTCAATAAAACCTTGTTGCTGTTGATGCAACGCTTCGGCCTGGTATTGGCGTGGCAAACTCAGCCAAGTCATGGCCCACGTAAATGACATGTTAATTAAAATCGTAGAAAGAACTTTAAGGTCTTGATTTTCTTGAAAGTGTTCAAATGTTGGTAATTTACGCAAATCTGTAGTCAGCGCTTCGGTCAGGTCGTCGATTTCGCGCGCAATGGCATAGCGTACTGTAGAAGATCCCCCCCAGCGTTCAGCAATCATAAATTGCCATTCGAGTGGACTGTGATTAACTGCCTGTACAAATAACTCAATGCTGGTTTGTGGATTGGCCTTGGCTTGATGTAAATAACTTTGTCCAAGTTGATGAATCAGACTTTTAATGTGCAGAGCAACTTGGTCGACCAGTTCTTGTCCGAGAGCATCCATATCCTGAAAATGGCGATAAAATGCAGTGGGAACTAAACCAACCTCACGTGCGACCTCACGTAAACTAATGCTGCTAAATGAACGTCCAGCAGTACTCAGTTGCAATGCAGCATCCAGCAGCGCCTGACGGCTTTGTTGTTTACGTTCATCCCGTATCGACATTCATTAGACCTATATTAAACCAGCCATGAGTCTATCAAAAACTACCTTGCTTTCAAAAAATAAATGAATAAATAAAAAAATCAGTGAACACCTGTTGACTGAATTAAAAAAAAAGAATAATGTGTACACATGTTCACTGAAAGAACATTTGTTCACTCATATAAATAGCCAGATACAAACGAGGAACGTATGAACATTGCAGCCAATTATCAGCCTCAATGGATTCGCGAAGATTTTGTCGATTTCATATTGGAAAAAGTCAATCCGATGTGGACTTGGAAAAAAGTCAAAGCTCAAGTCACTTCAGTGAAGGCGATCACTCCTGAGCTTTATCAAATTTGTTTACAGCCAAATAGCAACTTTGCAGCACGTCATTTTAAAGCAGGTCAAAGCATTCTTGTGACAGTAGTGGTTGCCGGTGTGCGTTATCAGCGTAGTTATTCTGTGATGCAAATCGATGCGCAGGGAAATCTTTATTTAGGGATCAAAGTTCAGGGCGTAGTATCACGTGCCATGAGTCAGTTACAGTCGGGTGATGTGATTGAAATTTCACAAACTCAGGGCGAATTTTGTTTACATACGGATCAGACCGCAGCAGTATTGATTGCATCAGGTAGTGGTATTACGGCGATTTATTCTTTATTGCAGCAAGCAATACAACAGCAATTACCTCAAATTGATGTGATTTATTTTAGCCGTGACGCTGCATTTCATCATGAATTACAGCGTTTGGCTGAACGTTATCCCATGATTCATTATCACCACATTCATACTCTTCAGCAAAAACAGCATTTAACTCCAGACTTGTTAAATAAGCTGGTGAGTGACTTAGAACAAAAACAAACTTATCTGTGTGGTGCATCTGGCATGATGCAGGCAGCCAAAACGATTTTTGCAGAATTAGATCTGGCCGATCGTCTACATATGGAATATTTCCAGCCTGTTGTAGATGAAACCCTTGAAGCACAACCCGTGATCTTTTTACGTTCACAACAGGAATTTGAAGCCAATACCAATTTATTGGAAAGTGCTGAGCAGGCGGGTTTGCGTCCCTCTCACGGTTGTCGTATGGGTATTTGTAATACTTGTACCTGCACTAAAGTCAGTGGTTCAACCAAAAATATTCTGACGGGTGAAATTGATCATGGCAACAATACCCAGATCAGGTTATGTGTCAGTCAGGCAATTAGTCCTGTCGTGATCAATCTTTAATTACAGTCAGTCAATTTCAATAGATTCGGAGAAAAATAATGAATATGTCCGTAAAGTTTCCATTAAACAGTAAATCTAGTTATTTAACCCCAGAACAGGTTGAAGAGTTTGGTCGTCGTGTCGAGGAAATCCGCCGTGAGGTTATGGATAATCTGGGCGAAGCCGATGCCAAATATATCTACAAAATTCGTAACTTTGTCCGTTATAGTGAAATCGCTTCACGCGGTATGTTGATGTTTGGCGGTTGGATTCCACCTGTTTGGTTGTTAGGAACAGGTTTGTTGGGTATTTCTAAAATCGTTGAGAACATGGAACTTGGTCATAATGTCATGCACGGTCAGTTTGACTGGCTGAATGATCCAAGCTTAAATGGCGCCAATTATGACTGGGATACCATTGCAACAGGGGATGATTGGAAACATACCCATAATTACGTGCATCATACTTATACCAATATTGTGGGTAAAGATCATGATGTGGGTTATGGTTTGCTGCGTGTCAGCGAACAACAAAAATGGGAACCTCGCTTTTTATTGAATATTCCTTTAGCTGCGCAATTGATGATTTTATTTGAATGGTATGTGGGAGTCCAAAATCTACATTTGGAAGATGCCATTATTTATAAAACCAAATCGTGGAAAGAAGTTTGGAAAGATTCGGCTAAATTACGTAAAAAAGTTGTACGTCAGGTGGGTAAAGATTATGTATTTTTTCCGCTGATTGCAGGGCCGAATGCGATTCCTGTATTTTTAGGTAACGTAGTCGCCAATGTGATCCGTAGTTTATGGTCATCAGCGGTGATTTTTAATGGTCACTTTACAGAAGATGCTGAGACCTTTGAAGAAGATAATACAGAGACTGAAACTCGTGCCCAATGGTATTTACGTCAGATTCGTGGTTCGAGCAATTTTACCGGAACAGACTGGTTACATATTTTAAGTGGAAATTTAAGCCATCAAATTGAACATCACTTATTTCCAGATATGCCTGCTAATCGTTATGCTGAAGTTGCGCCAAAAATCAGAGCATTATGTGAAGAATATGGTGTTAATTATAACGAAGCCAATTTTGTTAAACAGTTCTGGAGTGTTTGGGTGCGTTTGGCTAAATGTTCATTGCCAAATGGATACACAGATCAGGTTTCAAATGCGATTCAAAAAGTAAAAAGTATCTTTGCCTTTGCCAAATAAGTGCTTTTGTAAAAAGCAGGGAATTGGGCCGAATTCGGCCCAATTTTATTGAAGGCATTTGCTATACTATGCTGCAATCTTAATTTAGCGGCAATGAAAGGATAGTTTATGCGTCTTGACCAACGAGCACTTGATCAATTACGTGATGTAAAAATTACACGAAATTATACCCGTTATGCCGAAGGTTCGGTTCTGGTCGAATTCGGTCATACCAAGGTGTTATGTACCGCAAGCATTGATAATTCTGTACCTCGTTTTTTAAAAGGTCAGGGGCAGGGCTGGGTGACAGCAGAATACGGAATGTTACCGCGTTCTACCCATACCCGTAGTGACCGTGAAGCGGCTCGTGGCAAACAAAGTGGCCGTACGCAGGAAATTCAGCGTCTAATTGGTCGTAGTCTTCGTGCCATGGTAGATTTGAAAAAATTGGGTGAAAATACGATTACCATCGACTGTGATGTAATTCAGGCAGATGGTGGTACGCGTACCGCAGCTATTACAGGTGCAGCAGTCGCTTTGATCGATGCCATGAATGTGCTGCTAGAGAAAAAGAAAATCAAGCAAGATCCATTGAAAGGCTTGGTCGCTGCAATTTCAGTCGGCATTTATCAGGACGAAGTTTTACTGGATTTATGTTACGAAGAAGATTCAAACTGCCAAACAGATCTAAACGTGGTGATGACACAGGCAGGTGAATTTATTGAAATTCAGGGTACAGCAGAAGAAAAACCATTTACCCGTACCCAAGCCAATGCCATGCTTGAAGTTGCTGAAAAGGGAATTCAGACCCTGATTCAAAAACAGCAAGAAGCATTAGGCTGGTAAGTTATTCCAGATATTAAAACGCATCTTCGGATGCGTTTTTTTATGGCTTCATATAATCGACATCAAATCATCATGACGCTGTAATTTTCAAGCTTTTTACTAGTCTCCATTCCTAAATGGAGAGGATCATGTCTAAATTTTTCTGTTTTTTTTTGATTATCACTAGTTTCACACTTAGTGCTTGCAAGGATGATGATACATCGACCCAGCAGCCACAGCCACCAAAAAATAATTGCACCATGCACTGTGCACCATAACCATAATAAAATCATAAAAAGGATTAAAAAAATGAATCGTCGTGATTTTGTACTCAATACGGCCAAGACTTTATTTGGTACAGCTGCCCTATCTAGTTTTCCCTTGAGCATTCAAAAAGCCTTGGCGATTGATGCCAAAGTCGATACAGGCAGCATTCAAGATGTCAAACATGTGGTGATTTTGACGCAGGAAAATCGTTCCTTTGATAACTATTTTGGCACCTTAAAAGGCGTCCGTGGTTTTGGTGATCGCTTTACAATTCCTTTAAGTGCAGGACGCAAGGTCTGGGAACAGTATGATGCCAGTCAAAATAAAATTCTTCCTTATCATTTAGATAGTCGTTTGGGCAATGCTCAACGTGTGTCAGGGACACCACATTCATGGCAGGATGGTCAGGACGCATGGAACCACGGACGCATGGGGGATTGGGTGAAATTTAAAAAAACACAATCCATGGGATATTATAAAAAACAGGAAGTTGAATTTCAGTTTGCCTTGGCCAATGCGTTTACGGTGTGTGATGCTTACCACTGTGCCATGCATGCAGGAACCAACCCCAATCGACAATTTATCTGGACAGGAACAAATGGTCCAGCAGAAGATGTCGCCAGTGTAGTCAATGAGTTTGATGGACTAGGTGCATCCTCAAGTGGTTATGAGTGGACAACTTATCCGGAACGTTTACAACAAGCGGGGGTTAGCTGGAAAGTTTATCAAAATATGCCAGATAACTTCACGGATAATCCACTGGCAGGTTTTAAGCAATATCGCCGTGCAAATGAATTATCAGGTCAACCTGTCAGCCATGATGATCTCGTCAGCCCTGCCTACGATGAAAAAATTGATGCAACACAACCTTTATATAAAGGTATTGCCAATACTATGCCTGATGGTGGTTTTTTAGGAACATTCAAACAAGATATTGGCGCAGGGAAATTGCCTCAAGTCAGCTGGATTATAGCACCCGCAACTTATAGTGAACATCCAGGGCCATCTAGTCCGGTACAAGGCGCATGGTATATACAGGAAGTATTAAATGCGCTAACAGACAATCCTGAGATTTGGTCACAAACAGTTTTATTGATTAATTTTGATGAAAATGATGGTTTCTTTGATCATGTACCATCACCAAGTGCGCCATCTAAAGATGACAATGGAAAAACTTATGGTAAAACCACTTTGCCCGATGAAGCATTGGCACCAGAGTATTTCACTCATCCTGCAGTAGCGACAGCAACATCGCAACCTCAGCCAGATGGTCGAGTTTATGGTCCAGGAATTCGTGTACCAATGTATGTGATTTCACCGTGGAGTCGTGGTGGTTGGGTCAATTCACAGGTATTTGATCATACTTCAGTTATTCAGTTCCTTGAACAGCGTTTTGGGGTAAATGAACCGAATATCAGCGCATATCGTCGTGCAGTTTGTGGTGATTTGATGACAGCCTTTGATTTTAAAACGCCAAACATCACGCAGCTTACTGAACTTGAAGGTAAAAAAGCAAAAGCGGAGGCAGATGCTATTCGTTTAGCTCAGTCCTTACTACCGCAGGTGACCGTTCCGAACCAGCAGGCTTTTCCCCAGCAGGATATGGGAATTCGTCCATCAAGGGCCTTGCCGTATATTTTGCATACCAGTGCCAAGGTCAATCTATCGGGACAAAGTGTACAACTTTTATTCGCCAATACTGGGAAACAGGCCGCGGTATTTCATGTGTATGATCGCTTAAATCTGGAGGCCATTCCACGTCGTTATATGGTCGAAGCAGGCAAGCAATTACAGGATGAATGGAATACGCAGCAAGGTGCGTATGATCTCTGGGTGTTAGGGCCTAATGGATTTCATCGCGCATTCGTAGGTAATCTGAATCAAAGTCTACAACAGCAAGCCTTACCAGAAATTAGGATCTGCGTCGAAGACTGTGAAGCCAAATTATTTTTAAAAGTTCGTCATGACGGACAATCAAGTTGTACGCTAAGGGTTAAAGCCAATGCTTATCTGCCCAATCAGCAATGGTCGATTGAAACAGCAAGTTCAGAAAAAGAATTAGCTTGGGACATGACTGAATTTGGAGGTTGGTATGATTTCACTGTCTATATGGAGTCTGATCTAAGTTTCAGTCGACGGTTTGCAGGTCGTATTGAAACCCCAAAAGATTCAATTTCTGATCCATATATGGGCTATATTGAAAATTAATTGCATTAAAATCTAATGCAGAAAAAGGATGTCATCAGACATCCTTTTTACAAAAACGCCAACGATTTCACAAACGATAACTTTTTACATCTAGCTTAAAACAAAGCCTGCTCAAGTTTGTCATGATTAAATTTTAAAGTTGCAAATAATTTTATAGTTTTATGAGATAGGGGAAAATCAATATGCTACAAGGTTTTATTGTACTGTTTGCGATTATTACATTTACGATTATGGCTTGTGATCCACGCCCCAATGAAACATCACGTAATCAATCTGCATGGCAAGCTCAGACCAAAACCTCAGAAGTCCTGACCCAACCTGAGCATGCTACGAAGATAGAAAATCTAACAACAAAAACACAAAAGATTGAAACTGAGCAAACCTAAGCATTAAACCGCATAGAAAGATCAACGGCGGTAACATCTTTGGTGAGTACACCCATCGAAATATAATCTACTCCTGTGCTCGCAACTTCACGCAGATTATCCAAAGTGATATTACCAGAAGCTTCCAGTTTACAACGCCCAGCGACGTGTTTAACGGCATCGATCATTTGTTGTTGGCTGAAATTATCCAACATGACAATATCCGCGCCAGCTTCAAGTGCCTGATTGAGTTCATCCCAAGTTTCAACTTCAACTTCAACAGGTTTATTGGGTGCGATATGATGCGCCTGAGCAATGGCTTGGGCAATACCCCCTGCGGCCATAATATGATTTTCTTTAATGAGAAATGCATCAAATAGACCTAAACGATGGTTTTGACCGCCGCCAATCGCCACAGCATATTTCTGGGCTATGCGTAGACCCGGTAAGGTTTTACGCGTATCCAATAGCTTAGTCTGGGTGCCTTGTAGCTGTTTTACATAATGAGCCACCTTGGTAGCAACCGCAGATAAAGTCTGAACAAAATTCAAGGCAGGGCGTTCCACCGTTAATAGACTACGCGCTGAACCTGTCAATTTTAAAAAAGCTTCACCTGCACCAACAGATTCACCGTCTTGTTTTAACCAGATAATTTCTACGCTTGGATCGTATTGGGAAATCAATGCATCGACCCATGGACGACCAGCCAGAATCATATCTTCACGGCTGATAATGGTTGCTGTCGCGTGTTCATTTTCCGGAGTCAATAAAGCAGTAATATCACCATCACCAATATCTTCAGCCAGTGCTTGTTGTACGTTAATTTGAATCGATTGTTCTAGCAAAGATTGAGGAATGCTCATACTTTATACTCAGTATTAACCCAGAAAATTGAGCAATATATTAGCATTGTCCCTGTAGAAATTCACAAACGATTGTCATAAATATGCCTTATGAACAGTTTTAATTTTTTAGGACTCGATTAAACTAAGATTATTCAAAAATACATCGGATCATCCTAACTATGCCATTGAGCACGACCTATCGAGTGGAAAAAGGGCAGTTGATTGGTGCCAGACAGATTGCTTCTCCAAATTATAATCAACGCCCTGAATCCGCAGAAATTCAACTGATCGTGGTACATAACATTAGTTTGCCACCATCGCAGTTTGGCGGCGGATATATTGAACAGTTTTTCCAAAATCAATTAGATTGGTCACTTCATCCTTATTTTCAAAGCATTGAGGGCATGCAGGTGTCTGCACATCTCCTGATTTTAAGAACAGGGGAAGTGATTCAGTTTGTCAATTTTTATAATCGGGCATGGCATGCTGGACGTTCTAGTTATTTGGCACAGGTCGAATGTAATGATTATTCGATAGGCATCGAGCTTGAAGGGAGTGATGATTTACCTTTTGAAGAGGTTCAGTACCAAGCGCTAGTTGAGGTTACCGCCGTATTGCAAGCCAGTTATCCTAAAATTCAGCAGCATATTGCGGGGCATTCAGATATCGCGCGTGGTCGTAAGACTGATCCGGGACCTTTTTTTCAATGGATTTACTTCCGAAAATTATTAAATGAAAAAAATATCCATACCAGACATCATTTCACAACGAAATAATTTTTTACTTTCATTACAATATCGGCTTTGTATTTAGCCGTGGGTGGATGCGATGGCATTATGGCGATCAACCTTTATTGTCAGTGCAATGACAATGTTGTCCCGTATATTGGGGCTGGTTCGGGACATGGTCTTGCTCAATGTATTTGGTGCAGGTAAAGATTTCGATACCTTTGTGGTTGCCTTTCGTATTCCTAATTTTTTTCGGCGACTCTTTGCTGAAGGCGCATTTTCACAGGCTTTTATTCCTGTCCTGACAGAATATAAAACAGGCCGAGCTCATACTGAAGTTCAGATTTTAATTAGCCGTGTATTCGGCTGTTTACTTCTGATCATGAGTTTATTGACTTTAGTGGCGATGATCATCGCTCCTGTCATCATTTATGCCTATGCCCCTGGTTTTCATAATGATCCTGAGAAATTTGATCAGGCTGTTGGTATGTTTCGTCTGACGATTCCTTATTTAATGTTTATGTCGTTGACGGCTTTTGCCAGTAGTATTTTAAATAGCTATGGTTCTTTTGCTTCACCCGCTTTTTCCCCAGTGTTACTAAATGTCGCGATGATTGCTGGCGCGTGGTGGCTGACTCCCTATATGCAGCAACCGATTATGGCTTTAGGCTGGGCCGTGCTGGGCGCAGGGATTCTACAGCTTGCCATTCAGATCCCTGAACTATGGCGGAAAAAACTGCTCATTCCACCAAGAATTGATTTTAAACATGAAGGGGTTGAGCGCATCATGAAATTGATGCTGCCTGCATTATTTGGGGTCTCAGTCACTCAGATCAATTTATTACTCAATACCATCTGGGCTTCATTTATGCAGGATGGTTCCGTGTCATGGTTATATAGTGCTGAGCGAATGACCGAGCTTCCTTTGGGTCTCATTGGGGTGGCCATTGGCACAGTGATTTTACCATCACTTTCGACGCGACACGCTGAACAGGATCAAGCTAAATTCCGAGGCATGCTGGATTGGGCTGCACGTGTGATTGTTTTGGTTGGATTGCCTGCCAGTATTGCGCTATTTATGTTATCAACACCGATTATTCAGGCGCTGTTCCAGCGTGGAGAGTTTGATCTTCGTGATACCCAGATGACGGCCTTGGCATTACAATGCATGAGCGGTGGCGTAATTGCTTTTATGCTTATCAAAGTCTTTGCTCCAGGATTTTATGCGCAGCAGGATACAAGAACTCCAGTACGTGTGGGACTGATGGCGGTCGCAGCCAACGCCATTTTAAACGTGGTACTGATTGGCTTTTTTAAACTGATCAATTGGCATGCAGAGCATATGGCATTGGCATTGGCTTCATCTGGCTCAGCGCTAGTGAATGCAGGTTTGCTCTATTTCTACTTGCATAAACGCAATATTTTTAGATTTGGTGGGCATTGGAAGAAACTCGCAATTCAATATGCGATTGCTAACATTGCCATGATTGCTGCGTTATGGTTTGGCTTACATTGGTATGATGGTCAATCTTCACAGTGGATGCGAATCATAGAGGTGGCGGCCTTATGTTTTTTGGGTGTAGTCGCCTATGTTGTTACGCTGTTAGCGACAGGATTCAGACCACGTCATTTACGTCATGATTAATGGATATTCCCTGCATTATCATTGGCATTTTCGCTGTAAATAGATCATCAAGATATAAAAAAGCACAGCCTTTAAAAAAGTAGCTGTGCTTTTAAATTAAAAATGAATCGATCTTTATCAATTTTTAATTAGGCGTCACTTGTAAGAGTTCAATATCAAAAATTAAAACACTATTAGGGCCAATCGCATCACCCGAACCGACATCGCCATAAGCCAGATTAGCTGGAATAAAGAAGCGGGTTTTACCACCTTCCTTCATGGTTTGTACACCTTCTGTCCAGCCAGGAATCACTTGACTAAGTTGAAACTCAACAGGGTGGTTACGTGCAATTGAGCTATCAAATACAGTGCCGTCTAATAAACGGCCTTCGTAATTCACTTTAACTTTTGAATTTGCCTTCGGCGATTTACCTGTACCTGCCTGTAAAACTTGATACTGTAGACCTGATTTGGTAGTAATTACGCCAGATTTTTTGCCATTCTCAGCTAAAAAAGCTTGTCCGTTTTTCTGATTTTCTTGAGCTAATTTTTGAAACTCGATCAGTTGTTTCGATTCAACCTGTTTCTTATATTGGCTCAAAGCTTTAGCCATATCCTCATCACTTAAAGAGGATGCCTTACCTGTAGAGCCTTCTTTCAATCCCTGAATAAAGGTATCTAAATTTAAATCTTTTAGCGTATCAGCATTGGTACGTCCCATCACATAACCGTAACTATAGCCCAATTGATCTTTCTGCGGGCTTTGAGAAGTGACAGGCGCTGCAAAACTAAGGCCCGTCATGCCAAGTAATACGAGTGTTAAACTGATTTTTTTCATTGTGCTTCCTAAAATAAAAGAGGAGAGTATTAACTCTCCTTCCTCATGAATTATTTAACTTCTAACAGTTCTACATCAAAAATTAAAGTGCTGTTTGGTGGGATCATACCAGGCACACCTTGTTCACCATAAGCCAATTGTGATGGAATATAGAATGTTGCCTTGCCGCCTTCTTTCAGCAGTTGTAGACCTTCTGTCCAGCCAGGAATTACTTTATTTAATGGGAACTCAACCGGTTCACCACGATCATAAGAGCTATCAAACACTTTACCGTCAGTGAGTTGGCCTTTGTAATGAACTTTTACGACAGAAGTAGCAGTCGGTTGTTTACCTGTACCTTCTTTAATAATTTTATACTGTAAGCCTGAAGCAGTGGTTTTAACCCCTTCTTTATGGGCATTTTCAGTTAAAAAGTTAGCATTGGATGATTCAGTTTTCTTTGCATCTTCCAATTGCTTTTGTTGCATTTGTTGTTGGAACTCTACATATGCAGCTTGAAGTTCTTGTTCAGTATAAGCTGCAGGCTTTTTGTCATGCCCATCGCGAATACCACTCACAAATGCGTTAACATCAAGTTCTGGGGGAGTTTGGTGGGCAACTTCATAACCCAGTGCATAGCTGATTTTTTTTACAGGCGAGGCATTCTTGTCTGCCTTTGAACCAACCTCTGCCACTGGATGTTGAGATGCATAGTAAACGGGAATAAGTGCAGCACCGCCTAAAATTACAGCGACAGCAATGGGTAAGGCTTTACTCATGAGTGTTCCAGAAATGTTGTTTATTTAACCAAATATCAATCGCCTGCAATCTTAGCATGGCTATCTTAAGCATAGACTGTTTAATAAAAAAAATAACAGGATTTTTATCTATTTTCACATCAATCTTTAATTCGCTCGTAAAAAAGTCGAACCTAATGGTTCGACTTCATAATAAAGATTGCAACTGTGCGATTAATTAATCGTCTTTTGCAGCTTTATAGGCATAAGCATAGTTATACCCATAACTGCCGCTCGCAGAACGCTGAATATCATTGAGAATAAAGCCATTCACTTTTACGCCAGCTTGTTCGAAACGATTGAGGGCTAATTCAAGCTCTTTCATTTGAGTTTTGGCATGACGAGCAACAATCAAATTTACACCTGTATATTGCGAAATAATAATACCGTCTGTAACCGCAAGAACGGGTGGGGTATCCAAAATAATATGATCATATTGTTGAGAAAGCTCTTGTAATAAAGTCTGGAACTTTTGAGAACTTAATAACTCAGATGGATTCGATGGGCTTTTACCGCGACTCATAAAGTTTAAATTTGCCACTTCAGTTGAATGAATCACTTGTGCTGATGAAGCCTGATCAGTTAATAATTCAGTAAGACCTGGCTGAGTTCCCATATTGAAATATTTATGTAAATAGCCACGACGTAAATCAGCATCAATCAACAATACACGTTTATCGCCTTGCGCAAAAATAGTGGCCAAGTTGGTGGAGATAAAAGATTTACCAACTTCTGGCGCAGGGCCACTGATCATAATGATATTATTTTTGGCACCTGAAAGAGCGAAATGAATCGCAGTACGAATACTACGTAAACTTTCAATGGCAATATCATCACTATGTTTTACAGCCAAGATAGGAATATTCTTTTTCTTCTTCAATACGGCCAAACGATTTTCCTGAATAGGAGAACGGGGTACGGTGGCATATACTGGAAGTTCCAGTTCATTTTCAATTTGAGAAGAATCTTTAATTCCTGTACGCAACATATTACGGGCTAAAGCAACTAATACTCCGATAAAACCACCCATAAAAATAGATAGGATAAGCACGATTAACTTCCGTGGTTTAATCGGTTTAACTGGTTCTATAGCGGTATCGACAATACGAACATTACCAATTTCACCAGCCTTTGCAATATTTAAAGTTTGATAGGTGTTCAAAAGGCTTGTATAAAGTTGTTGCTTAACTTCAACATCTCGATAATATTGCAAATACTGACGTTGAACATCTGGCAGCCGTTTCAATGTACCATTTAGTTCATTAATTTTCTTAGTCACAGCTCCAAGTTGTGCATTTATTTCCTGCATCATTGGGTGTTGTTCAGTATATTTGGCTGCAAGTTCTGCTTGCTTTTGCTGGAGCTCAAGTTTTTGAGTTTCAAGCTGAATACTCTGGGTGAGATAAAGCTCAGATTCTTTAGTCACATCCACCGTATTATAACGTTGTCTAAAGACGTTAAATTGACGCTCAGCTTGGTCTAACTCCTGTTTTAATTCAGGAAGTTGTTTATCTAGAAACTTAAGTGTTTGCTCTTTTTCAGCGGTGCCACGTTCAATATTTTGCTGTTTATAGGTCTGTAAGATCACATTGAGAACTTGGGTGATATGCAGTTTATCTGTGCCTTGATAATTTAAACCAATGACCCCTGTCATTTTTCCCTTTTCAACTGCTGCATAATTATCAAGTAAACCATTTACTGCTGTGGTAATTGCCTGTTTGGTTAAAATATAAGGCTCGTTGATTTTATCTTTGGCATCAATTTTAATTTTCCAGAGGCCATCAACTGAAGAAATGGTATTGAGCTGATTGAGTTTACCTTTTGCAACTACTTCATCAGTTTCTAAATCTGTTAAAGAAAAAGAAGAATCTTTAAACTCTAAAAGCAACGATTTGTCCAAATAGCTTTGAGGAACATCAAATTGCTGAATATTAAAACCAATGAGTTGATCTTTAACAATGACACCCTGGCGAGAATACTGGGTTTCAAATTCGCTTGGAGTAATTAAGCGTTTAAACAAAGAGTTATTTTTAGGTTGAATTTGAATATCAAGATTTAAGTCTTGTATCGTTGTTCCTAACACTAACCGAGATTTCAAAATTTCAATTTCTGCTTGGGCAACTTGTTGCCCACCAAGTCCAGAAGACCCCATAATATTTGAGAGTTCCTGACCTAATAGCGCAGCCGATGCTCCCTTTTGTGTTTCCACTTGAACCAGCGCGTCTACTGAATAAGTATTTGGCGTTACACGTAAATAAAGTAAAGCGCAAATTAAACTTAAAATAATGTAAAGCGCAATAATTTTCCATTGTGCAATTAAAGAGAAAAATAGCTCTTTTAAATCAATGGTATCTTCAGTTTTTGTTGGATTTTGACTCATGGGTATGCAACTACTTAAAATTAAATATGTGATTTCCAGTCAGACACGTAAGCCTGAATATTACGGCAGGTTTCATCAAAGAATGCCTGATCATGTTGATATGGATCAGGCACATTTTTATGTTGCCAATGTCCGAGTCGAAACACTTTCCCTTTTGCAAAAGGCCAAGTTTGTTCTAAATGCTTTTGTTGATTTAAGCTCATGACTAAAATCAAATCTGCTTTTTTTATTAAATCACTATTGAGTTTACGTGCTATATGTGGACGCATATCAATCTGTAACGAGTCCATACATAGTAGAGCTTTTTCATCAGCCTCTTCACCCACCAGACCAGAAATACCTGCTGACTCAATATTTAAATGTGGATATTGATGTTTTAAAAAATATTCTGCCATTGGGCTACGACAAATATTTCCTACACAAACCACTAAAATATTTTGTATCTGCATTACTGCCCCAATCTATCGGTGGTATAAATCAGATTTGAGAATGGAATAATCTGGTTAACGATACGTTGCCAACGAGTCAAGCCAGTCGCATCAATATAGACAATATCATTCTTTTTCATTTGAAACTGATTGGCTAGACCAAAGTCACCCAAGCTCAGTAAGTTTAAATGATAAAGTTGTGTTTGATGGGTCTTGATGTTACTTCTAAGTACGTAAATACGACTTGCACTTGCGGATGTTGGATTGATACCTAAACTCTCACCTAAAACATCACTTAAGTTCATACCTTGATTACGCATTTCCAAGGCCTGGTTTTTGCCAGCTTCGCCCATCACGTAGATTTTCTGGTTTTCACGTGAATTTACATAAAGAGTATCGTTGGGCTGTATGAGCAGTTTATGCAGTGAATAACCCTGTTTTTCCAGCGCAATACTATTTAAATCATAGGTCGTGCCATTACGAATCAATTGGATAGAGGTGTCATCTCCTTTATCGGTCACGCCACCCGCTAAACCAAGGGCGGTATATACACTGACAGGTTGATCACTTAGAAAAAACTGCCCGCCTTTAGTCACACTTCCCTGAACAGAATAACGTTTACCTTCATAAGATAATACTCGCACCACCACATCAGGATTTTTTAAGTACTGCCCTAAACGGTTACGCAATTCTCTATTGATTTGAGCGAGCGTTTTTCCAGACGCTTTGTAGCGTCCTACTAAAGGAAACTGGATATAGCCTTCCTGATCGATTGGATAGCCATAGGCCTGTACAGATTGATCATTTGAAATGGAAGTCGTCGGTGGTGCAATCTCAGGATAATTCCACAACTGAATGGATAACACATCGCCGGCACTGAGTGTATAAATAGAACTGTGTCGTTTAAAAAGAGACGTTAAACTGCCAGCAGGTAAAGCATTTGCTGTTGATTGTATTATTGGCAAATTATTAGCAGTGATCTTAATGACATCAACGGATGTGCCGAGATCGGTTTGAAAAGAGCCTTCTTCGGGCACGTCATAAGTTTGAAAACCGGAGGTTACAGCACAACCTGTACCATTTATACATAAGGCAAGAATTAAAATATTTTGGTAATGCTTCACACGAGACCCTGTATTTGTTTAGTTTAGCGCTAACTCAGCTAACTTTAAGTCATTTTAATAAAATAGCGCAATCTTACAGCAAAAGAAATCGAAAAGCATGTAAAAATCACCGTCTTTCACTTGCGTTTAGTAGCTTAAGCATTAAGGTATCGTAAAGATATGTAGGTGTTCATTTACAGAACCAAAATGGAAAAAATAAAATAGATTTTTCTGGTATAGTACGCAACGGTTTATATTGGTATTGCTTTAAGCCTTTTGCTATATAAACTGAAAAA
This sequence comes from Acinetobacter sp. S40, assembly GCF_016624705.1. Lineage (NCBI taxonomy): Bacteria > Pseudomonadati > Pseudomonadota > Gammaproteobacteria > Moraxellales > Moraxellaceae > Acinetobacter > Acinetobacter sp. S40. The sequence goes on along the minus strand of NZ_JACVTU010000009.1, from coordinate 62,678 downwards.
AACATTTTTATAGAAAATCAGCTGAAGGCGAATGTTATGTTTCAAATTGCTGACATTAAAATTGCAATCGTTGGCTTAGGGTATGTAGGATTGCCTTTAGCTGTTGAATTCGCTAAAAATGTGTCTGTAGTCGGTTTCGATATTTCTGAGAAAAGAATTGATGAGTTGAGGCAAGGGTTAGATCAGACCTTGGAGCTTTCAGCAAGTGAATTGTCTCAAGCTAAAAAGCTTCAGTTTAGTTCAAATACAAGTGCATTGACGGACTGTAACTTTTTTATTGTCACTGTTCCGACCCCAATTGATGATTTTAAACAGCCCGATTTAACGCCTTTAATTAAGTCTTCTGAAACGATTGGCCTAACCTTAAAAAAAGGTGATATTGTGGTTTATGAATCCACAGTTTATCCAGGAGCAACGGAAGAGGTTTGTATCCCTGTTTTAGAAAAAATCTCAGGTTTAAAATTTAATCAGGATTTTTTTGTGGGTTATAGTCCTGAGCGAATTAATCCGGGCGATAAGCAACGACGTGTGACCAATATATTGAAAATTACGTCGGGATCAACGCCTGAAGTTGCCGAATATATTGACCAGGTTTATAAATTGATTATTGAAGCTGGGACTTATAAAGCACCAAGTATTAAAGTTGCTGAGGCTGCTAAAGTGATTGAAAACACTCAGCGCGATGTCAATATTGCTTTAATTAATGAGTTGGCTCTTATTTTTAATAAATTAGACATTGATACAGAAGAAGTACTTAATGCGGCTGGAACCAAATGGAACTTCTTACCATTTCGCCCAGGTTTAGTTGGTGGTCACTGTATCGGTGTAGATCCTTATTATTTAACCCATAAGGCCCAGTCTATTGGACTTCATCCTGAAATTATACTCGCAGCCCGTCGTTTAAATGATCGTATGGGTGAGTATGTGGCGACTCAGCTTATTAAAGAAATGGTCAAACAACGTATACAAGTTGTGGGTTCAAAAATTCTAATCATGGGCCTTAGTTTTAAAGAAAATTGCCCTGATATTCGCAATACAAAAATTGTAGATATGGTTAAAGCTTTAAAAGAATACGATCTGGATTTAGATATTTATGACCCATGGGTCGATGATACAGAAGTCCAACATGAATATGGTCTAGCACCGATTAAAGAATTACAACAGGGTCTGTATGATGCCATCGTGATTGCAGTAGCGCATGATCAATTTAAAAAAATGACTGTTGATGAGTTCCATGCTTTAGGTAAAGAAAAGCATGTACTTTATGATTTGAAATATGTTTTGGGTAAAGCAGAGACTAATATTAGACTTTGATTTTATTAAAATTACGAATTTAATTTGTTTAAAAAGAGGAAGAGATGTTACAAGGCTCAACAATATTGGTAACAGGCGGAACGGGTTCTTTTGGTAATACTTTTGTTCCAATGACTTTGGAAAAATATAATCCTAAAAAAATAATTATTTTTTCTCGTGATGAAATGAAACAATGGGAAATGGCGAAAAAATTTAAAGATGATAAAAGAGTCCGCTTTTTCATTGGTGATGTAAGAGACAAAGAGCGTTTATATCGTGCTTTAGATGGCGTTGATTATGTTGTTCATGCTGCTGCAACAAAAATTGTGCCTACAGCAGAATATAATCCATTTGAATGTATTAAAACCAACATCAATGGTGCAATGAATCTTATTGATGCATGTATTGATAAAAAGGTGAAAGGTGTGGTTGCATTATCAACAGATAAGGCAAGTAGTCCGATCAATTTATACGGCGCGACTAAACTAGCTTCTGATAAGTTATTTGTGGCTGGTAATGCATATTCAGGCGAACATGGCACGAAATTTTCAGTTGTTCGTTATGGTAATGTAATGGGATCTCGTGGTTCAGTTATTCCGTTTTTTATGTCAATTAAAGACAAAGGTGTGTTGCCAATTACAGATGATCGTATGACACGTTTTATGATCTCATTGGAGCAAGGTGTAGAGCTGGTTTGGCATGCATTTGAAGACATGGTGGGTGGCGAAATTTATGTGAAAAAAATTCCATCGATGAAGGTAACAGATCTCGCTACAGTAGTTGCTCCTGAGGCTAAACAAGAAGTCGTTGGTATTCGCCCAGGTGAAAAACTTCATGAGCAAATGATTAGTGTCGAAGATGCATACTATACATATGAGTATTCAGAGCATTACAAAATTTTACCAGTAATTAACGACTGGGCTGAAACAGCCGAACGTATTAAAGATGGTAAACGAGTTCCAGAAGGTTTTCACTATTCTAGCGACAACAATACTGAATGGATGAGTCCAGAAGACTTACAAACTTGGTTAACTCAAAACGCTGAGAAAGTAGGAAATATCTAAAATGTTCATCCCATATGGCAAACAAAATATAAATCAGGCAGATATTGATGCAGTTATTCAGGTTCTTCAATCTGACTTTTTGACACAAGGACCGCAAGTTCCATTGTTTGAAAAATCAGTTGCAGAGCTGGTAGAGGCTAAATATGCCTTTGCTATGAATAGTGCGACATCAGCTTTACATGTAGCTTGTTTGGCATTGGGATTGAAAAAAGGAGATGTTCTTTGGACGTCTCCTATTACCTTTGTTGCATCATCAAATTGTGCTTTATATTGTGGAGCTGATGTTGATTTTGTTGATATTGATCCAGATACATATAACCTTTCGGTTGACGCTTTAAGAGTAAAGCTAGAGGTTGCAAAACAAAATAATAAATTACCGAAGATTGTCGTGCCTGTACATTTATGTGGGCAGTCATGTGATATGGAAAGGATTCATGCGCTTTCACAAGAGTATGGGTTTAGCATTATTGAAGATGCATCTCATGCAATTGGTGGCAAATATAAAGAAAATTATATTGGTTCTAATCAGTATTCTGATATTACGATTTTCAGCTTCCATCCTGTCAAAATTATTACGACTGCTGAAGGTGGAATGGCGCTTACTAATAATGAAGAGTTAGCCAAGAAAATTGATTTATTACGTAGTCATGGTGTAACTCGTAATCCAGAGTTTATGATTAAACCTTCAGAAGGTCCTTGGTATTACCAGCAGGTAGAGTTGGGTTATAACTACCGTATGACCGAGTTACAAGCAGCTCTGGGCGTTACTCAATTGACACGTCTAGAAGCTTTTGTGGCTAAACGACATGAAATTTCAAAAAAATATAATGAATTATTAAAAGATTTACCCTTAATTACACCTTATCAATTGCCAGAAACATACTCTGGATTACATTTATATGTTATCCGTTTAAAACTTAATGAGTTGAGCAAAGGACGTAAAGAAATCTTTGAAACGTTGCGAGAGAAAGGTATTGGTGTCAACGTACATTATATCCCAGTACATACTCAACCTTATTATGAGCAGCTTGGTTTTAAGCAAGGGGACTTCCCTGAAGCTGAGGCTTATTACGAAGCAGCTATTAGCTTACCAATGTTCCCTGATTTGACTGATGAGCAAATTCAGTATGTCTACCAAGCACTTAAAGAGGTGTTGGTATAACAATGCGATTGGCGGTTATTCCTGCACGAGGTGGAAGCAAAAGAATCCCTCGTAAAAACATAAAAGACTTCTATGGTAAGCCCATGATTGCATGGTCGATAGAAGCTGCACTTAAAAGTGAATGTTTTGATGAGGTTTGGGTTTCGACCGATGATCAAGAAATTGCAGATATTGCAATAAGTTTTGGAGCAAAAGTTCCATTTATGCGACCGGCTCATTTGTCTGATGATTATTCAACTACAGCAGATGTTATGCAACACGCAACACAAGCTTTTACTCGATTGCAGGGACAATCGCCTGATTATGTTTGCTGTTTATATGCAACAGCACCATTTGTACAGATTGATGATCTTAGAGCTGGGTTACAGTTATTGAAGGATTGCCCTATAGATTATGCATTTAGTGCTACAACCTTTGCTTTTCCAATTCAAAGAGCAATTAAACTGAATCAGGCGGGTAACGTGGAAATGTTCCAGCCAGAAAACTTTAATAAGCGCTCTCAAGACTTAGAAGAAGCATGGCATGATGCTGGGCAGTTTTATTGGGGAACAGCACAGGCATGGTTAGAAAAATCAGTAATTTTCTCAAATAAATCACGAATTGTAGAGCTTCCTAGAACACGTGTGCAGGATATTGATACTTTGGAAGACTGGCATCGTGCAGAGTTGATGGCACAATTACTCTTAAATGTATAACATGAAATTTTGTTTTCGAGCTGACGCATCTTTACAAATAGGTTCAGGACATGTTGTTCGCTGTTTAACCATTGCTGATGCTTTAGCAATACATGGTCATAAAAGCTATTTTATCTGTCGTTCGCATCAAGGTAATTTAATTGAATTTGTCAGACAACGTGGTTATACCGTCTATGTCTTACCAGAGCCTTCCCTGAATGCTTGTCAAGATTTGACAGAATATCAGCGCTGGTTAGGTGTGACTGAGCAACAAGATGCTCAAGAAACCCTAGAAATTTTGAAAAAACATACTGTAGACTGGATGATCGTAGATCATTATGGTTTATCTGCAATATGGCAACAAAACATTCGCCTAAAGGTTAAACGGATTGTTGCTATTGATGATTTGGCAAACCGATTACATGATGCTGATATCATTTTGGATTGTGGCTTAGCACATACTTCTTCAGATTATGCAAAATTAAATTATCGCAAAGGCCACTATTTAATGGGACCAAGTTATGCTTTATTGCGTCCCGAATTTCATAGCAAACGATTATGGCTAGAGCAGCATCCAAAAACATATCACCATGATAAGTTAAAAATTCTGGTGAATTTAGGCGGAATAGATAAAGATAATTTAACAGGAACGGTGTTAGAACGTTTATCTCATGACCAACAACGACAGTATTTATCTGTTACAGTCGTGATGGGGATTAATGCGCCTTGGAAAGATTTAATTTTAGAACAATCGAAAAAACTTCCATTTACCAATAAAGTTTTGATTAACGCCAATAATATGGCGGAATTAATGGCTGAACATGATTTAGCGATTGGTGCTGCAGGTAGTACAGCTTGGGAAAGATGCTGTTTAGGGCTACCTACGATTATGATCTGTATGGCAGAAAACCAGAAAATGATTGCAAAAGATTTGCATGATTTGGATGTGGCGATATCTCTAGATCAAGCAGATATTCATGAAAAGTTATCACAGGCATTGCAACAACTTGACCAAGAACGACTAAAGCTCATGTCTCAACAGGCGTTAACTGTTACAAATGGTCTAGGTGTAGATTTGCTGTTACAAGTAATGTTTTCAGAGGAATTTAATACATGTTAAATCCAAAAAATGCAAAGCTCAGAGTATTGAGTGATGATGATCTGGAAATGGTGCTGCAATGGCGTAACCATGATGATATTCGCAAGTGGATGGTCAACACGGATGTAATTGCTTTAACTGATCATTTTGCTTGGTTTGAGCGAAACAAGAATAGAACGGATCGCTTATTCTATATTTTTGAATATCAGAACCAACCACAAGGTTATGTTTCCTTTGTTATGATCCCAAATAGTACAGTCTATGAATGGGGTTTTTATATAAAACCCGATGCTGAAAAAGGAATGGGGCAGTTATTAGGCAATGTTGCATTGAACTACGCATTTGAGAAGCTTGGTTTAGATAAGGTTTTTGGTCAAGTATTAGCTTTTAACGAGAAATCCATAAATTTCCATAAAAAAATGGGTTTTTTAAATGAAGGTATACTGAGAAAACATTTTAAAGATGACCGTGGTGAATTTAATATACATCAGTTTGGTTTGTTACGAGAAGAATGGTTAGAGGACAAATGAGATGAACAAAAAAATTACAATTAATCATCGTGACATTGGTACAGGTTTTCCACCGTATATTATTGCTGAGCTTTCAGCAAATCATAACGGCAGCTTAAATACGGCACTCAAAATTATTGAAGAAGCCAAACGCTGTGGTGCCGACGCGATTAAATTACAAACTTATAGTGCAGATACCATCACACTGAATAGCCAAAATGAAGAGTTTATGATTCGTGGCGGTTTATGGGATGGGCAGTCCTTGTATGAACTTTATCAAAAAGCTCAAATGCCATGGGAATGGCATAAGCCACTGTTTGAACATGCACGTGCTTTAGATATCACGATTTTTAGTTCTCCATTTGATCGCACAGCAGTAGATTTGCTTGAAGAGCTGAATGCCCCAGCCTATAAAATTGCTTCTTTTGAAGCGGTGGACTTGCCACTTATTAAATATGTGGCTTCGACTGGTAAACCCATGATTATCTCTACAGGCATGGCGAATAAAGAGGAAATTGGTGAGGCAATTCAAGCTGCTTACGATGGTGGATGTAAAGAGCTTGTGGTTTTACATTGTGTGAGTGGTTATCCTGCACCTGCGGAAGATTATAATCTGCTGACTATGGTGGATATGGCAAAATCTTTTAATGTGCCGGTTGGGTTGTCAGATCATACTTTAGATAATACGACAGCCATTACTTCGGTTGCCTTGGGTGCATGTCTGATCGAAAAGCATTTTACGCTTGACCGTAATGGTGGTGGGCCAGATGATAGTTTTTCATTAGAACCCAAAGAACTTCAGCAATTGTGTCAAGGTGCAAAAACTGCATGGCAAGCGCTTGGTCATGTAGATTATGGTCGAAAATCAAGTGAACAAGGTAATGCTCAGTTTAGACGCTCACTTTACTTTGTAAAAGATTTAAAAGCAGGTGACATAATTGATGAATCAAGCATCCGAAGCGTACGCCCAGGGTTCGGTTTACCACCTAAGTTTTATGATAAAATTTTAGGAAAAAAAGTAACACAAGATGTTAATTTGAATACACCAGTAAAATTAGAAATTATTAGCTAATTATGCGTGTATTAAAAGATAGTTTTATTTATTTGATTGGGGAGCTTTTTGCGAAAAGTCTCCCTTTTCTGATGTTGCCTTACCTAACAAGAAAGCTTGGGCCAGACGGTTTTGGTGAGTTGTCTTATTATTTAACCTTGCTTGCATTATTCGGTATTTTTGTTGGTTTAAGCCAAGAGGGGGCGGTTACGCGATATTTCTATTTTTATGGAAAAAAAGCGTTAAATACTGTGGTTAAGGCGGGATATTTATTTAATATTATTATTTCTATTTTATTGTTGCTCGGATGCTGGTGGCTTAAAGCTGAAATTATGGCATATATTGTACTAGCTACTATGTTTCAGTCTTTTGTTAACGTACAACTTGCCTTAAGGCAGTGCCAGAAGCAACCACTTAAATATATTACAATTCAAATTATATTATCTTTAACAAATGTGTTATTCACCATAGCTGCTCTTGAATACTTCAGTCAAGATTTAGTAGCTTATCGTATACTAGCAATCGTTATTTCAAACCTAACAACATTCCTAATTGCTAGTTTTATATTAGGAGACCTGTTTACAGATGATTATCGCTTTACATGGCAAAGATTGCGTTTAGGCCTATTTTATATTTTCTCATTTGGGTTACCATTGATCCTGCATCAATCAAGTTTTTTTATAAAGGGTCAGTTAGACAGAATTTTTATTTACCAACAATACTCTAAAGCAGAGCTCGGAATTTATTCAGCAGGGGTACAGATAGCGGCTGTACTGCCAATTATTCTTATGGCACTCAATAAAGCAATTGTACCGTATTACTATCAAGGTCTTAAGGATAACTCATTATCTATAGCAAAAATAAAAAAGTACACATTGTTTAGTCTCCCTTTAAGTGTACTACCCGCAGTAGTGGGCTGGCTACTACCTGAGCAAGTATATCTCTGGTTTTTAGGGAAAAATTATATTGGTTCAAAATACTTTGTAGTAACCTATTTGTTAGGATATGGGGCCAACTTTCCATATTTAATATTAGTGAATTATTTGTTCTACTATGGACTTAATAAAACAATCGCTACTATTACCTTTATTAGTTCACTCTTTTATTTAATATTATTAATTTATTTTAGTAGTAAATCAATTAATTTCATTCCTTATGCCCTTATATTTTCTAATTTACTAATGTTAACAATTTTATATGCTGTGGTGGCAAAATGCAAAAAAATCTAATTGTTTGTATGACTCCTTTACAAGCTATGATAGCTGAAAAAATTATTAGTAATAGTAAAGAAAAATTCGATATTATATATATTGCTGACTTAACAGATAAAAATAAAAATTATTTTTTAAGATTGCTAAATATTTGTAATGAGGGGATTTTTATAGTGCATCCTAAAAATCTAATAGAATTTTTGAAATTTAAAGTAAAAATTATTAAAATAAGAAATTTTGAGTATAAGAGCGTATATGCTGCAAATATTGATCGAAAAATAATTCAATATTTATATTCATTAAATTTAAAAGCAAATTTTTATACTTTTGATGATGGGGTGGGAAATATTATTCCAAAGAGTTCCTTTAATATTGAGGAAGATATATCAATAGGGAAAAAGATTTTTTGGCGTTTACTGGGGGTAAAAGTAAATAGCTATTACATAAAAGAACATTCTAAAACTCACTATACGATTTTTAATTATATAAAAAATATTATTGATAAAGTTGAATATGTTCAGTTAGTGCCAAATTTATATATTGAGGATAATGAAGGAGATAGTATAAAAATTTTTTTAGGGCAACCTATGGCTGAAATAAATGACAAGTACAATAATATTTTTATATCTAACTTATTAGAAAAATTTCAAATAAATCTATATTTTCCTCATCCTAGAGAAAAGGATGTTAAATTAAATATAGATATTATTGAAAGTCCAAAGGTTTTTGAAGAATATGTAATTGATTTAATGCGAGATAGTCGGTGTAAGGTTGAGATATATAGCTTTTTAAGTACCGCTATAATTAATATTTCTCAAATTAATAATATAGAGGTTAAATATATTTGTGATTATTATTTAATGGAGAAATATAAAGAATTTTATAAAATTGCTCAAGATTATTTTAATATCAAAGTAATTAATTTTGAAGACGGAATAAATGAGGTTGGTTGAGAATGTATTTATATTTTTTCATATGGATTTATATTATTGTTGCTAATTTTTTAAGTAACTATAAAACCTCATTAAGTAAATTGTTTTTTATTTTTACTATGGTTTTTCTAATATTTTTTATTGGATTAAGGTTTCAAATTGGTGGCGACTGGTATAGTTATCAATTAATCTATGAAATTTTCATTGGAGAAAAATTTAAAGACGCTATACATATTGCTGAACCAGGTTACTCTCTTTTAAATATTTTAGGTTTACATTTTGGTTTTGCTGATACTTTATTTGTAAATTTAATGTCAGCAGTAATAATATGTTGTTTTCTTTATTTAAGTTTTGTTCAACTAAATAAGTATTGGTTGTGTTTACTTATTTACTATCCTTGTCATATACTAACTTTGTCCTTAGGTTATACTAGACAATCAATAGCAGTAGCAATTATAACGTATTCTTTTGTTAAGCTCTTCGAGAATAAAAAAATAGGCTTTATATTTTATGTGATTTTAGCTTCTATGTTTCATCGAACAGCTATCCTATTGTTAATATTTTATCCATTGCAATTATTGATGAGTAGAAGAAATATATTAATTTTATATCAATTTTTTTCATTATTTTTAATAACAGCTTTACTGTATATATCTAGTATTTATGATAGTAATATTTATACAAGTGATAATTCTGAAATATCATCTTCGGGTGTATTTATGCGAATTGCTTTGCATATAATACCCTTGCTTTGTTATTTTTATTTTCGTAAAAAAATATTTTTAAATAATAATGAAAGACAGTTACTTGATTATTTTGTTATGTTGATTATTTATTGTTTATTTTTGGCTTTTATTTACTCGACCTTAGTCGATCGATTTAATTTCTATTTAATATTTTTTGATTTATTTGTCATTGTTTCTACCTATAAATATTTAACTAGTAAAAGCAGATTCTTATTTATATCTGTATTGGTAATATTTTACACGATTTTTATTTTAATTTGGTTATTAAATAGCAAGTTCGTTTTATCGGCGTGGACGCCTTATCAAAATTATTTAATAGATTATCTTTTAAACTATGTTTTTTAAAAGTGTGGAGTATTAATTTCATATGAATATTTTACATATAGCTCCAGAATATAAGTGGTCTAAAATCTTTATTTTACCTATTGCTAATTATCAAATACATCAAGGAAATGAAGTTTGGATATCTGCTCCTAATGTCCTGAAAAATACTTCCGAGCTTGACGCAGTTAAATTTGTTTCTTGGAATAGTAAGTATAAAAATGTTGTTAAGCATATTGGTAGGCTTTTTCTTGTTTTGAAAATGGTGCATAAGTACAAAATAAATAAAATATATTTTCATACTACAGTAGATTCGACCTTAAATATTTTTATTCTTAGACTGTTTAGTTCGGCTCAGCTGGTATACGTGAACCATGGTGTGCCCTACTTGGGTTATAACTCAATAATGCAATATATATTAAAACTATGTGAGATTGTTAATATTAATTTTTCTCATCGTTCTGTTACAATTACTCAATCTATGAAGCAATTACTTGGGCCTTTAAATTATAAAAAAAAGGAAATTGCTGCTTTAACTCCTGGTACATTGGTCGGGGTGAAAATCCCTTATTCGAGTTATACCGACTTACAATCTGCCCGTGAGTTATTGAAAAAAAACTCTAATAAATCAATATTAAAAATATTATATGTTGGGCGACTAGAGCACCGAAAAGGTATTTACGATTTAATTGAAGCAATAAATCGTACAAATCTGAACTGTGAATTAACTGTTTTGGGTGGCACAGCTAATGAATTGGAAACGGAATTAGATTTATCAAAAGTAAAATTTGAAGGCTTTAAATCTGATTTGTACTCTTATTATTTAAATGCTGATTTACTGTGTGTACCTTCTCATCATGAAGGTTTTGGGCAAGTTTATTTAGAAGCAGCTGCTCATGGTGTGATTCCAGTGTGTTGTAATATTCCAGGGCCAACAGATTTTATAAAACACAACACAAATGGTTTTATTGTTGAAGCTAAATCTCCCGATTCAATTCTAGAGTTATTCGAAGAGATAAATTTAAAAAAATTTGATTTAGATGCGATTCAAAAGCAAGCTTTTGAATCGGTTCAAGCATATGAATCATTTCAAGTAATTAGTAACAATATGGATCATTTCTAATGACTATTTATTTTGTAACGAATGGCATTAACCGTATGGCAGGTACAGAGCGCGTTATTGTTCAACTTGCACAAGCCCTTGAAGATGTCATTATTCTCGTTCCAGGAAGTGAGCAATGTGCTTTTTCTAGATGTAAAGACTTAAATATACAATCATTAGAAGTTGGTGAATTTCCAACCCATAATAAGTTAGCTAAAATTATCCATAGATTAAACTATTTCCGTAAGCTGAAATCGATTCTCAAAAGAAACGATACGGTTATAAGTTTTTCTTTTGATTTAAATTTAGTAAATATTAGACTTTCAAAAATATTAAATTATACCCCTATAGTCTGTGAGCACATCGAATATAACTATCATAAAGGGATTAGGAATCTCATTAGAAAAAAATTTTATAGTCAAGATACGGTTACCTTAGTCTGTTTAACAGAGACGGATAAGAGAAAGTTCTTAAATGATGGCATCCGTACACTTGTAATTCCTAATTTTATTTATCCTTTAGATAGTAAATATAACAGTAAATCAAAAAAGGCCCTATCAATAGGGCGGTTGGAGTTTCAGAAAAATTTTGCTTTCCTTATTGAAGCATTCCATTTATCTAAAATTTATGAGAATGGATGGGTTCTCGATATCGTAGGCGAGGGCTCGGAACAGAAAGAGCTTGAAGAAAAAATTAAATTATTAAATATGAATGAGTTCATTAGAATTCATCCATTTACTAAAAATATATCAAAATTTTATCAAGATTCAGCACTTATGTGCATGACGAGTAGATTTGAAGCTTTTCCTATGGTTCTATTGGAAGCTATGAATAACTCTTTACCTGTCCTTGTGAGCGATTTCCCTACAGGAGCTAGAGAAATTTTAGGTGAAGAAAATACACAAATTGTAACGGACTATACACCTGAGGCGTTTGGTAAATTATTAGCCTCTTTTTGTGTAGATGAGAATTTACGGAAAACTTTATCAAAGCAAAATTCAGAGTTAATACGTAAATATTATCCTGAACAAATTGTAAAATTATGGAAAGAGTTAGTAGAGCAAAAAAACTAAAGGATGATTTTATAGAAGCTGGAAGTGATGAATGATGGTATGGAAAAGTTGTGAATTAAATCAATAACTTTTTTGTGTTTTGAGGGTAAGTGATTATACGCTGCCCATGTAAATCTAATCTTAAGGATTTGATTTTTGAGTTACTTAAGTTAATTAAAGTTACAAGATTTGAAAGGGAAGATGTAATACAATACTTTAAATCTTAACTGTTTTATCATAATCGATTAACCTTCCTTTTTTGATAAAAGGAAAGGTTAATTATAATTTATTGATTTAAGCGTTTTTTACTGAAGAATTGAGAAAAGAGTGAATGAAAATATGAAGCGTCTAGTAGATATAGTGATTTCTTTAGTAGCCTTAATAATTTTATCGCCAATATTCCTGATGGTAGCTTACAAAGTTCGAAAAAATCTTGGTTCACCGATTTTCTTTTGTCAGGAACGCCCAGGTCAAAATGGTAAACTTTTTAAAATGATCAAGTTTCGCTCGATGAAAGATGCTTTCGATAAAGACGGCAATGTATTGCCCGATGAAAAACGCATTACCCCTTTTGGGCAAAAGTTACGTTCGACTTCGCTCGATGAAATGCCACAACTCATCAATGTTCTTAAGGGTGATATGAGTGTTGTTGGCCCCCGTCCTATGTTGAAAGAATTCGTTGAATTATATTCACCTGAACAAGCGAGACGTTTAGAAGTCCGTCCAGGTATGACAGGTCTCGCACAAGTGAGCGGTCGTAATGAGCTGGATTATGAAGAACGATTTAAGTGTGACGTATGGTATGTTGATCATCATAATGTTTGGGTTGACTTTAAAATTATGTTTAAAACCGTTGAGGTCATGACCAAGCGCGAGGGAATTAATGCACCTGGTCATGTTGGACCTTCATTATTTAAAGGCAATAGCTCGCAAGAGCAAGACGAAGTTAAATCTTAATTTTTTATTTAAACAGTAATATTTTCACATGATCAAAAAAGCAATTTTACCAGTAGCAGGTTTAGGCACCCGTTTTTTACCTGCAAGTAAATCTATTCCCAAAGAAATGGTCACTGTGGTTGACCGTCCAGCCATTGAATACGTGGTACATGAAGCTGTTGCAGCGGGTATAGAGCAAATTATTTTGGTCACTCACTCTTCTAAAGCTTCGATTGAAAATTATTTTGATCGTAACTTTGAACTTGAAACGACTTTAGAAAATAAAAAGAAATTTGATCTACTCAAAGAAATTACCGAGATTGTTCCTGCCCATGTCAGTGTGGTCAGTGTCCGTCAACCACAGCCTTTAGGCTTAGGTCATGCAGTACTTTGTGCAAAAAGTATTGTGGGTAATGAGGACTTTGCTGTGTTATTGCCCGATGTACTCGTTAAAGCAAAATCTGAGCAAAATGATTTAGCTCGAATGATTCAGCGTTTTGATGAAATTCATGCAGCGCAAATCATGGTAGAAGCGGTACCTGACGATTTAGTAGATCAATACGGCATTGTTGATGTCGCGATCATTCCAGAAGAAGGTCAAAGCCAAATCATGCAGGGGATTGTCGAAAAACCTGCGGTAGGTTCTGCACCATCCAATCTTTCAGTAGTGGGGCGTTATGTTTTGCCCGCTAAGATTATGCAGTTATTAGAACAAACGCCTAAAGGTGCTGGTAATGAAATTCAACTTACCGATGCAATTGCCATGTTACAACAGGCGGACAATGTCGAAGCCTATCGCATGCAAGGACAGACTTTTGACTGTGGTAGCAAACTTGGTTATTTAAAAGCGGTGCTGCATTATGGAATTGAACATCCTACGCTAGGACAAGATTTTAAATCACTGATTCGTGAGCTCGACCTTTAAGTAGAAATTTAGGTATAAAAAATGAAAATTGCAATATTGGGTACCACATTGCAGGCTGGAGTTATGGCAGCTTTGTTAGCCGAATATGGCAATCAGGTGTATTGGTGTCATCAGCATTCTCATCTATCGGCTAAACCGACGACGATTCATTATCAAGATGAAGACGTGAATCACCGTTTAGCCAAACAGCGCGAAAATAAAAATCTGTTTCAAATTGGTTTTGCAGATATCCCCTTGGATATTCATGCTTATTTATTTTGCTATAACCCAGCAGAATTTGAACTTGCACTGAATACATTAAAACAACTTGCGTTGCGACCAATTATTCATCCACGTCTGATGGTGAATGGTTCAACTTTTGGTTTACATGGAACTGAAAAACTCAAAGCTATTTTGCCTAATGATCATTGGGTATATTTCCCAGATGTGATCCAGGAAGGCAATGCGATTAATAGTATTCTCAATGTTAAACACATTATCATTGGGGTTGAGGCTGAAGCTTCAAAAACTATTATTGAAGAGTTACTTCGACCTTTCTTCAGATATCAAAATCAATATTTATTCATGCCGATCCTGGATGCTGAATTTACCAAATTAAGTATTTCAGGCATGTTGGCAACTCGTATTAGTTACATGAATGATTTGGCTCTTGTGGCTGAAAAGCTAGGCATTGATATTGCCAATGTGCAGCAGGGAATGGGCGCAGATACCCGTATTGGCTCGGCTTATTTATCAGCTGGGGTCGGTTTTGGTGGTGAAAATTTCTCGCATGATATTTTGACGCTGTCTAGCGAAGTTTCTAAAAGTGGAGCGAAAAGTCGTTTATTAGAACAAGTCTGGGAAATTAACGAGCAACAAAAAGAAATTTTGTTTCGTAAACTCTGGAATTATTACCATTCAGATTTAAAAGGAAAAACAATTGCAATATGGGGCGCTGCTTTTAAAGAAAATAGCTCCAGTATTCATAATTCCCCGATTCATGCGATGTTAGCAGCATTATGGGCACAAGGTGCAAATGTGAAATTGCATGATCCCCAAGCATTACAGGAAATTTACAAAGCATATGGCGAACGTGATGACCTAAGTTTGAGTTTGGATGCTTATGATGTCACTGAAGATGCAGACGCGCTTTGTGTGATGACGGGATGGAAACAATATTACAGTCCAGATTATAAAAAACTACAGCAAATGATGCGACATCCGCTTATTCTGGATGGACGTAATCTTTATGATCCTTACTTTGTGAAGGCTCAAGGCTTTGCTTATGAAGGTATTGGACGAATATGAGCGAAAATATCGAAAAATTTCCAAAGCAAAATAAAAAATCAGCAGAAATACAGCTTCAACAATTTGCTGAAAGAATGCAGAAGACTCATCTCAATCAGCTGTTTGCTGAGCAAAAAGATCGTTTCGAGTCGTTTTCACTTCGTTGTGACGATCTTGTTTTTGATTTTAGTAAACATCGGATTAGTGATGAGGTCGTAGAGTCCTTAGTGGCTTGGGCTGAGTCTAAAGACTTAAATCAATGGATTAAAAAATTATTTTCAGACCAAGCGATTAATTACACGGAACAACGTGCAGCGATGCATTGGGCATTGCGCTTGCCTAAAAATACTATGCAATTCTCTGAGCTTTCAACGCAAGTCAATGAGCAGTTGGATCGTATGTTTCAGCTGGTTGAAAAAATTCATGCTGGACAATATCGCGGTGTAACAGGTGAAGTCATTCACGATGTGGTGAATATCGGGGTGGGTGGTTCTGATTTAGGTCCCTTAATGGTCACCCATGCGTTGTCTGACTTTAAAGTTAAAACAGCAAAGCCTCTAAACGTTCATTTTGTATCGACCATGGATGGTAGTCAGCTTTCTGATTTGCTGCACCAATTGCGTCCAGAAACCACGCTATTTATTATTTCATCCAAATCATTTGGAACGATTGATACGCTCTCCAATGCAGAAACAGTACGTTTGTGGTTAGAAAAAACATTAGGGCAACGTGAGTGCATCTTAAAAAGCCACTTTATTGGAGTTTCGACCAAGCCTGAAAAAATGAGTGAATGGGGCATCCATCCTGACAACCAGTTACTCCTTTGGGATTGGGTCGGTGGTCGTTATTCCTTATGGTCATGTATTGGTTTACCTATTGCACTTAAAATTGGCGCTCAGGGTTTTCAGGAGCTACTAGCGGGCGCCTATCAGGTGGATCAGCATTTTCGTCAGGCCCCATTTCATGAAAACGTGCCTGTGATGATGGGACTGCTTGGAGCGTGGAATACTAATTATCTAAATATGCAAACCCATGCGGTCCTGCCTTATGACGGTCGCTTGAAATATTTTGCATCTTATCTGCAACAGTTGGAAATGGAATCAAATGGTAAATCAATCCAACGTAATAATGACAAAGTAGAATCGAGCACCTGTCCAATTGTATGGGGTGAAGTAGGGCCAAATGCACAACATGCTTTTTATCAATTATTGCATCAGGGTACGCATGCGGTAAGCTGTGATTTTATCGCACCTATCCACCGTTACAATGCGAATCATTTTACCTATGTTGAAAATGCTGAGGCATTGATTGAACAGCACCATTTGGCATTATCTAACTGTTTGGCGCAGTCTCGACTTTTGGCCTTTGGTAATCAAGCACTCGATCAAACTGAACTGGAACAGCTTCCTATTTATAAACAATATACAGGTAATCAGCCAAGTTCTACCTTGCTAATTAATGAATTGAATCCTAAAACCTTGGGCATGCTGATTGCGTTATACGAGCATAAAGTTTTTGTACAATCTGTATTATGGAATATTAACCCCTTTGATCAATGGGGGGTGGAAAAAGGCAAGGAAATTGCCAATCAAATTCTACCGATTTTAAATGGTCAACAACAAGAGACAGCACATCTGGATGCCTCAACTCAAGGTTTGATTGAATTGCTGCTCGGTAATAAAAAGGGTTAGGACAAAACATGGCAAATATTTTAGTGACTGGTGGCGCTGGATACATCGGTTCGCATACCTGTGTTGAATTACTAAATGCAAACCATGACGTTGTGGTGTTAGATAATTTATCCAACAGTTCTATAGAATCAATCAATCGGGTTCAGGAATTGACTGGAAAATTCCTGACTTTTGTCGAGGGTGATATTCGTCATGCTGAACAACTGGATCAGGTTTTTGCCCAACATCAGATTGACGCCGTTATTCATTTTGCGGGTTTGAAAGCGGTCGGTGAAAGTCAGCAACAACCGCTTATTTATTTTGATAATAATATTGCGGGAAGTATTAACCTCGTAAATGCCATGCAACGTGCAGGGGTGTTTAAATTGGTATTTAGTTCTTCTGCCACAGTCTACGATGAAGCGAATACTTCGCCACTGAATGAAGACATGCCAACAGGTATGCCATCGAATAATTATGGTTATACCAAACTGATCGTTGAACAAATGCTACAGAAGTTAGCGATTGCTGATGAGCGTTGGTCAATTGCCCTATTGCGCTATTTTAATCCCGTTGGGGCGCACAAAAGTGGTCGTATTGGAGAAGATCCGCAGGGAGTTCCAAATAATCTCATGCCATATGTTACCCAAGTGGCTGTAGGTCGTCGTAAAAAATTAGCAATTTTTGGCAATGACTATGACACAGTGGATGGGACAGGCGTACGTGATTACATTCATGTCGTAGATTTGGCCAATGCGCATTTATGTGCCTTGAATAATCGTTTGCAAAATATTGGCTGTCGTGCATGGAATATTGGGACAGGGAACGGTTCATCGGTATTACAAGTCAAAAATACCTTTGAACAGGTCAATGGTGTTCCTGTGGCCTTTGAGTTTGCACCACGTCGTGAAGGGGATGTTGCCACTTCTTTTGCCAATAACCAACGCGCGATAGATGAGCTAGGCTGGACAGCAAAATATACGCTGGAAGATATGCTTAAGGACAGTTGGCATTGGCAGAAGCAGAATCCAAAGGGATACGAAAGTTGAAAGAGAAGCTATAAAAGGATGCATTAGCATCCTTTTTTATTAATTTTAAGCCTGAATCAACGCTGTTAATTCATTTACATATTCTTGCATCGGACGCGCTTGATCACCACGACTTTCAATATTTAAACGGAGTAAAGGCTCAGTATTGGAAGCGCGTACATTGAAGCGCCAAATACCAAAATCCAGACTTACACCATCGGTACGGTCAATTTCAGGATTTTGCATTGCATAGTGGTCAAATAACGTTTGAATTGTGCTTTGAGTGTCTGTCACTTTAAAGTTAATCTCACCACTACAGGGAAACTTCGCAATCATATTTTCAACTAAGGTTGAAAGAGATTGGCCTGTTTCAGAAAGTAGCGCAATGGTGAGTAGCCATGGAATCATACCGCTGTCACAATAAGCGAAATCACGGAAGTAGTGATGGGCGCTCATTTCACCGCCATATACGGCATTGTGTTCGCGCATCACATCTTTAATAAAGGCATGACCTGATTTGGATTGTACGGCTTCGCCCTGATATTTTTCGACAATATCCAAGGTATTCCAAACTAAACGTGGATCGTGCACAATTTTTTCACCAGATTGTTTGATTAAAAAGGCTTGTGCCAAGAGTCCAACAATATAGTAGCCTTCGATAAATTGGCCTTTTTCATCAAATAAAAAGCAACGGTCAAAATCACCATCCCACGCGATTCCAAGATCCGCACCATGTTGAAGAACGGCATCACGGGTACTATCACGGTTTTCAATTAAAATTGGGTTAGGAATCCCATTTGGGAAATTCCCATCGGCTTCATGATGAATTTTGATAAATTCAACAGGTACATTGAAAGTTTTAAACTGATCTTCAATCGCATCAATGACATGACCCGCTGCACCATTACCTGCATTTACCACCAGTTTAAGCGGCTTGATTTTAGCAGGATCAATATAGCTCATCAGGTGATCGACAAACTCAGGCAGGATATTATAACGACTTGTTGTGCCCTTATTTTCAACTTCATTGAACTGTTGTGATTCAGCCAAAGCCTGAATCTCTTTTAAACCTGTATCAGCACTAATCGGACGGGCATTTTCACGCACCAATTTCATGCCGTTATAGTCCATCGGGTTATGACTCGCTGTGACTTCAATACCACCTTGTACATCCAGATGAAAAGCCGCAAAATACACTTCTTCTGTCCCTGTCATGCCCAAATCAAGAACATTCACGCCTGCATCATTTAAACCGCGGATTGTGGCTTGTTTTAAGCCTTCGCTGCTTAAGCGAATATCGCAACCGACCACTACGGTTTTAGGTTGATAGATTTGTCCATATGCACGGCCAATGGCATAAGCAATTTCTTCATTCAGTTCAGTTTCGAGTTTGCCTCGGATGTCATAGGCTTTAAAACAAGTCAATGTGGTCATTTGTAGAATAATTAGCGTAAAAAGTTTGTGAGATTATTATACAGAACTGTGTTTAAAATCCGAGTCAAAAAGTAGGACGCTTACATCAATCCACTGAAATGCGATCAAGAACAACGATTCTGAAATGATCGGAGATTAGGACATATTTTTAAAAATTTCGTAGCACGATTTACGGAACCACTGATGGCTGGTTTTATGATGACAACACATATGCCAATGCTGTTTGATGCTATAGGTTGGAAAATCGACAGGCGCATCTAGAATTTGTAAATTGTCACGCGACAGTAGCACTTTACTTAAGTAGTAAGGGACGGTGGCGATGGCATCCGTTTCCTGCACCATTAAACCGACGCCGAGATAACTTGGTAAGCGAATAAGAATATCACGCTTCACACCGCTGTTTTGTAAGGCATTTTCGATTTGGTAATGTCCTACACCCGTATCAATATCGATGTGCAATTCACGC
This sequence comes from Acinetobacter sp. S40, assembly GCF_016624705.1. Taxonomy (NCBI): domain Bacteria; kingdom Pseudomonadati; phylum Pseudomonadota; class Gammaproteobacteria; order Moraxellales; family Moraxellaceae; genus Acinetobacter; species Acinetobacter sp. S40. The sequence goes on along the minus strand of NZ_JACVTU010000009.1, from coordinate 42,737 downwards.
ATATAATCGTCGATTGTAAAGTTTTCAGCATTAATACGTGGATGATCTTTACGTGAAATCACCACATAACGCTGTGAAAATAATTTTTGTTGATAAAATCCATCTTCAAGCTGTGGTAGAAAGCCAATGGCCATATCGATTTCGCCGTTGGCCATTTGATAACTGGTTTCTAGACTAATGGGACGGACATTAATACGAATTTGTGGGGCACTTTGTGCTAAGAAATTAGAAATTTTAGGTAAAAGTACCAGATGGGATACATCTGTCATGGCCAATGTCAGTACCAGATCTGATTTAGACGGTTCAAAATTTAAACTAAAATTATTAATACTCTCGACTTTATTGATGACTTCACTGACTAATGGAAAAAGCTGTTTAGATAATTCCGTTGGAATCATTTCATTGCCTACCCGTAAGAATAATGGATCATCAAAATGCTGGCGAATTTTGACCAAACCATTACTAATCGTAGGCTGACTTACACCAATTACATCCGCCGCAGCTGAGACGCTTTTGGATTTATAAATATGATAAAAAATATTTAGTAAACGGCTATCTAAATCGAACACCTATTTTTCCTTTTCACCAAACCGATTGGCTGACTTCTTATACCAAGAATCTACCGATCTTAATTATTCGTCAATCCTTGTATCGATGACTTCATCCAAAAGGCGGACTGCGACTTGCTAGAGTATGGTTTTATACGAAATCTGCCCATAAAATAAAACAGCCTTTTGTTCCAAACGTCACTTTCTTAAAATTTATTGATCATTAAAAATCATAAATAGACTAAAACTTTAGTCGTAGATTAAAGTATGTTATCCCATCTAAGCATTAGATTTCATCATATTTTATTATTGGTCATACCAATAATATTCTTATTTTGCCTTGAAATGCTGATTTAGACTATTTATGATGCGATTATTCACAAAGTTCTATTGGATTTTTGTCTTAAATTAAAATTGGTAATACCAATTTTATAATAAATACTGAATCGTGATGATTCATATCAAGCAAATATCTGGCAGCATTTCAAGGAGATGACAATGCTCAATGTTTGGCAGCAAGTTTATGATCCATTTGGTAATATTTGGCTTTCTAGTCTTATTGCCTTGATCCCAATTATCTTTTTCTTTTTGGCATTAGCTGTTTTTCGTTTAAAGGGCAGTATTGCTGCAACATTAACGGTTATTATTGCGTTGGGCATCGCACTGTTCTTCTATCAAATGCCTGCGGCTATGGCCTTCGCTTCACTTATCTATGGCTTTTTCTATGGCTTATGGCCGATTGCCTGGATTATTCTGGGTGCGGTATTCCTGTATAAAATTTCGGTTAAGACGGGTCAGTTTGACATTATCCGTTCCAGTATTCTTTCGATCACTGAAGATCAGCGCTTACAAATGCTGTTGGTTGGTTTTGCGTTTGGTACTTTTTTGGAGGGTGCGGCAGGTTTTGGTGCGCCTGTGGCGATTACTGCGGCTTTGCTCATGGGCCTTGGTTTTAAACCTTTATATGCTGCGGGTCTTTGTTTAATTGTGAATACTGCACCCGTAGCGTTTGGTGCGATGGGTATTCCCATTATCGTAGCAGGACAGGTTTCTGGCGTCGATACCATGGAAATCAGTCAAATGGTTGGTCGCCAGTTACCATTTCTGGTGATCATCGTATTGTTCTGGATCATGGCGATTATGGATGGTTGGCGCGGTGTGAAAGAAACTTGGCCTGCGGTGATCGTGGGTGGAGGTTCTTTTGCCATTGCTCAATATCTGACTTCTAACTTTATTGGACCAGAGCTGCCGGATATTACCGCGGCAATTGCCTCATTAGTCAGTTTGACGTTGTTATTTAAAGTCTGGCAGCCGAAGCATATTTTCCGTTTCGCAGAAGCAGAAAAGTTAGACCGAGAAACAACTTCCGTCACTCAATATTCTCTTGGACAAATTGCTAAAGCATGGTCACCGTTTGCAATTTTGACTGCGATGGTAACGTTATGGAGCATTAAACCTTTTAAAGATTTATTTGCCAAAGGCGGAGCACTGGAACACTGGATTTTTAAAATTGAAGTGCCTGCTTTACATCGACTGGTTGAAAAAATGCCACCAATCGTGTCTGAAAATACGCCGTATGATGCAATTTATAAGTTTGACTGGTTTTCAGCAACCGGAACCGCGATTTTTATTGCAGCAATTATCACTGTCATTTTCTTAAAGATGAGTGCGAAACAAGCGGTATGTACCTTTGGTGAAACTTTAAATGAGCTGAAAGTTCCGATTTATTCAATTGGTATGGTATTGGCATTTGCCTTTATTGCCAATTATTCAGGTTTATCTGCAACTTTAGCTCTGGCATTGTCACACACGGGTCATGCATTTACTTTCTTCTCGCCATTTCTGGGATGGTTGGGAGTGTTCCTGACGGGATCGGATACGTCATCCAATGCGCTATTTTCTGCATTACAGGCAACGACGGCCCAACAAATTGGGATTCCAGAAGTGTTATTGGTTGCAGCCAATACCAGTGGCGGTGTGACAGGTAAAATGATTTCTCCTCAATCGATTGCGATTGCATGTGCGGCAGTAGGTTTAGTCGGTAAAGAATCAGATTTGTTCCGTTTTACTGTAAAACATAGCATCATATTTACCATCTTTGTGGGAATCATCGTGACGTTACAGGCATATATCGTGCCGTGGATGATTCCTTAAGCGAAATTGAAGGAAAAATGATGCGAGTCTCTGATCAGGTGGTACATAAGTTACAGGCGCTTATTGAGCAGCGTAATCTCAAACAAGGAGATCGTCTGCCTGCCGAGCGTCAACTAGCGACCAGTTTGGGGATTTCGCGTCCATCATTACGCGAAGCTATTCAGCAACTTAACAGTCTGGGTGTTTTGTCCAGTCGCCGTGGTGATGGCACTTATATTCAGCAACTCCCTGAAACATGGCCACAGCAATTAATAGTTGAACCGATTAGCCATTTGATGCAGGACGACCCGCATTATCGATTTGATGTGCAAGAGTCACGTTTGGTACTCGAAGGGGGTACCGCTTGGTATGCTGCCCTGCGTTCAACGGAAGCCGATCGTGCCAAGATCCATCAATATTTTGATGAAATTGCACATCATCAGGCACGAGGTGATTCTGCAGCGGCGGCAGTTGCAGATGCCAATTTTCATCTGGCGATTGCTGAAGCATCACATAATGTAGTGCTGATCCAAATGATGCGCAGTTTATTTGATTTATTGCAATACAACGTCTTTTTGGGACGTAAAAAATTGTATGAGCATCCAGTGAGTGCTGATCTGCTTAGTGATCAGCATTTTCAAGTAATGGATGCGATTGACCATAAAGATGCCCAAGCTGCACGTGATGCAGTATGTGGCCATATTGAATTTGTCATCGATCATGTACGTTCTCTGGATGAAGATGAAGCTCGCCAGAAACGTGCGACACGTTTAACCAGGATTGATCCAACATGATTATTTCTTCTTCAAATGATTATCGTGAAGCAGCGCGTCGTCGTTTGCCGCCTTTTTTATTTCACTATATTGATGGTGGTGCATACGCAGAATATACCCTGAAACGTAATGTTGAAGATTTGTCCGAAATTGCATTAAGACAACGTGTATTAAATGACATGTCTAGTTTGAGTCTGGAAACTAAACTGTTTGATGAAACCCTGTCTCTGCCTGTGGCATTATCTCCTGTTGGTTTAACGGGTATGTATGCGCGTCGCGGTGAAGTACAGGCTGCGGTTGCAGCAGATAAAAAGGGCATTCCATTTACGCTATCTACGGTTTCCGTGTGCCCGATTGAAGAGGTAACACCTGCGATTGGACGTCCAATGTGGTTCCAGTTGTATGTATTGCGTGATCGTGGTTTTATGCGAAATGCACTCGAACGCGCTAAAGCGGCGGGTTGTTCTACATTGGTATTTACCGTAGATATGCCTGTACCGGGTGCACGTTATCGCGATGCACATTCGGGTATGAGTGGGCCTAATGCTGCGATGCGCCGTTATTTGCAGGCGGTGACGCACCCTCAGTGGGCATGGGATGTTGGTTTATTAGGGCGTCCGCATGATCTGGGAAATATTTCCAAATATTTAGGTAAGCCCACAGGACTGGAAGATTATATTGGCTGGTTGGGTGCCAATTTTGATCCATCGATTTCCTGGAAAGATCTGGAATGGATTCGTGAGTTTTGGGATGGGCCCATGGTCATCAAAGGCATTTTAGATCCAGAAGATGCCAAAGATGCAGTACGTTTTGGTGCAGATGGTATTGTGGTTTCCAATCATGGTGGTCGTCAGCTGGATGGTGTGATGTCCTCGGCGCGGGCGCTACCTGCGATTGCAGATGCGGTTAAAGGCGATCTTACTATTTTGGCCGATTCAGGTATTCGTAATGGTCTGGATGTCGTGCGTATGTTGGCTTTGGGTGCAGATAGCGTGATGTTGGGACGCGCCTTTATTTATGCATTGGCAGCAGCAGGTGGACAGGGCGTGAGTAATCTACTGGATCTAATCGATAAAGAAATGCGTGTCGCCATGACGTTGACGGGTGCAAAAAGTATTGCTGATATTAACGCGGATTGTCTGGTACAAGTCAATAAACTGATTCAAGCCTAACCCTGTTGAAAGGAGATGTCCATGCTGGCCCATGTTGATCTGAACGTGTTGTTGTCACAGTTGCAACATCTGGTGGGTAAAGCCCACGTCCTGACCGATGATCAACATACTCGGCAGTATCGTCAGGGACGTCGTTTTGGTGAAGGTAATGTGTTGGCAGTGGTCTGTCCGGGAAGTTTGCTTGAACAATGGCAGGTGCTACAGGCCGTGATTGCCGCAGATTGTATCGTGATTATGCAGGCAGCCAATACGGGACTTACAGGGGGGTCGACCCCCTATGGCGAGGACTATGATCGTCCAGTAATTATCATGAGTACGCGTCGTTTAACAGGCATACACGTGATTCATGAGGGTCAGCAAGTCGTGTGCTTACCTGGTGCAACACTGGATCGTCTAGAGCAAATTTTAAAGCCTTATCAGCGTGAGCCACATTCGGTGATTGGTTCTTCCTGTATTGGGGCATCGGTTTTAGGTGGAGTCTGTAATAATTCTGGTGGTGCATTGGTACGCCGAGGGCCAGCATATACGGAACTTGCACTCTATGCGCAGGTGGATGATCAGGGACAATTGCAACTCATCAATCATTTAGGCATTGATCTGGGGCAAACCCCTGAAGAAATATTGAGCCGATTACAACGACAACGCTATCAAGCCAGTGATATACAGGATGATACCACCCGTCAGGCTTCAGATCAGCGTTATGCGCATGATGTGACTCAGGTCGATGCGGATAGCCCAGCGCGATTTAATGCCGATCCTTCACGTTTATTTGAAGCATCCGGTTCGGCTGGAAAAGTGTGTGTGTTCGCGGTACGTCTGGATACTTATGAAAAAGTGGCGAGTGATGTGTTTTATATTGGTAGTAATGATGCCAATGATCTCACTGCAATTCGCCGTTATCTATTGACTGCATTGCCAGGTTTACCGATCGCAGGGGAATATATCCATCGCGATGCTTATCTGATTGGTGAAAAGTACGGTAAGGATACTTTCTTATTTATTGAGAAGTTTGGCACCGCAAATGTCCCTAAAGCTTTTGCTTTAAAAGATAAAATTGATGGGTTTCTAGAAAAATTTAAAATTAAGGGGCTAACGGATCACTTTTTACAAGCCCTGACTTTTTTCCTGCCAAACCATCTTCCTAAACGCATGACAGAGTTTCGTGATCACTATGAACATCATCTGATTCTAAGAGTTGAAACTAATAGTAAAGATCAGACAGAGCAATTTCTAAAAGAATATTTTGCTGTGCATCCTAGCGGTGCTTATTTTTTATGTGATGAGGAAGAAGGTCGCAAAGCTTTTTTACATCGTTTTGCGATAGCGGGTGCAGCCATTCGCTATCGTGATACGCATCGTAGTGAAGTGGAAGATATTGTAGCACTGGATATTGCGTTGCGCCGTAACGATCGAGACTGGGTCGAGCAACTTCCTACTGACATGGAACAAAAAATTTTACATAAACTATATTATGGGCATTTTTTCTGTCATGTGTTTCATCAGGATTATATTGTCAAAAAAGGTGTCGATCCCTTAGCAATGGAACACCAGATGTGGACATTGCTGGATGCACGTCGAGCAGAATATCCCGCCGAACATAATGTAGGACATTTATATATTGCTAAGCCTGCATTAGCCAATTTTTATCAAAAGCTGGATCCGACCAATAGTTTTAATGTTGGAATTGGACATACTTCCAAGCTTAAATATTGGGGCAAAAGTCATATAAAGCTTTAAAAATAATTTATATTTATAGGGCATTATGAAAACTATTTATTAAATTAAAGACTTAAATATTATCAATTGGATAATACTGATTTGGCTTTTGGAAAATCACAAAAACTCATCTGTTGAATTGATGATAGATCTTTGCACAGACTTACCAGAATGAGCTCCAATGAATTTGCGCCTAATGATCATTATAATCGGCCAGAGCATTATCCTGATCATCAGTCGTCAGAACTTGATTCAGGTTTTGGACGTCTAACCCATCCTGATTTCGGATGCTAAGCTTGTATTGATATAAAAAAGCCCGAGATACGCATATCTCGGGCTTTTGTGTTAATTTAATCAGTGGATTAAGCGCTGATCGGCTCTTTAGCCAAGACTTCTGCAATAGCTTTTGCGACGACATAAACATTATTCATGTTGAGACCAGCGACACAGATACGGCCGCTACGTACCAAATAAATTGCATAGTCTTCACGTAGCGTATCAACTTGTTCACCTGTAAGACCTGTATAACTAAACATACCTTTTTGCTCGATTAAATAGTTAAAGTCACGCTCTGGTAAGGCTTTGCTTAACTCATCCCGCAAGATTTGACGCATTTTAATAATACGTTCACGCATTTGCTTTACTTCATCTTGCCATTGTTGATTTAAGTAGGTGTCATTTAGAACTTGATCAACTAGCCATGCCCCTGTAGTTGGGGGACTCGAATAAATACGACGAACAGTTGCTTTTAGTTGTCCAAAAGTTGCTTGTGCGGCTTCAGCATCATCACAAACAAAAGTCAGGCCGCCAACGCGCTCACCATAAAGCGAGAAAATTTTTGAGAATGAATTGCTGACGATAAAGTTCAGACCTGCCTGATCCATCGCGCGAATTGCATAAGCATCCTGCTGCATACCATCACCAAAGCCCTGATAAGCAATGTCAAGGAATGGAATTAAACGACTTGCTTGAAGCACTTCAATCACTTGATCCCACTGCACAGGGTTTAAATCTGCACCTGTTGGGTTATGACAGCAAGGATGTAGTAACACAATACTTTGTTCGGGTAATTGTTTGAGGGTGGAGAGCATTGCCTCAAAATTTACGCCGCCAGTTTGGGCATCAAAATATGGATAAAAATGGGTTTTAAAACCAGCCCCACTAAAAATGGCAACGTGGTTATCCCAAGTGGGTTGGCTGACCCATACTTCAGAATTTGGGAAATAGTTCTTAAGAAAATCCGCCCCCACTTTGAGTGCGCCTGAACCACCTAAAGTCTGAATAGTCACTGCACGACCACTTTGCACGGCTGGGCTATTTGCTCCAAATAATAATGCCTGAATTGCTTCGCGATAAGGTTTGAAACCTTCCATAGGCAAATACAGCTTGGTTTTGCTTTGCAGTGGTTCAATACGTTTTTGTGCTTCAATAATGGTATCAAGCTGAGGAACGATACTGTCTTCATTATAATAAAGACCAATACTTAAATTGACTTTGCCTTCACGCGGGTCGGCATTGAATTGTTCCATAAGCGATAAAATTGGATCGCCTGCATACGGGGGGATATGTTGAAACATCAAAAAAATCCTTTCATTTCACAGTTTGAACCAAAACTGCGCGGAGTTGAAGCGAGTGCATGATATTTAAGCAAACATCAAACCTGACTAATGTATCAGTAAGACCTGCATCGTGCCATGCTCTTCTAGTCTTAAGGCTGAAATATTTTTAACCTTATTTTGTAAAGATGATTGAAGTAAAATTTACGTCTTTTTTAGATGTCGATGATTTTTTTAGAATACAAAGGCATCCTTTAAGTGCATCTTTCTGATTTTTGGCCAAAAAAAACCACACAGGGGAGTGTGGCAAAAGTTTTAAGCTCTGAGGACTTCAATTTAAAACTTGAGACTTAAAGAAAGCTTAATTCAGTGAAACAATATGTAAATTCTCTTTTAATGAGAATGTAGCTATATAAAACACTTCATTGGCCAAGATCCAGATACAGGCTCTCTTTAATTTCCTCCATCACCATATAACTATGCGATGAAGCAGATGCTGGCAGTTTTTTTAAAATATTGCCGAGCAGTTTTCGATAGGCACTCATTTCCTTAAGTCGCGCTTTTACCAGATAATCAAACTCCCCAGAAATTAAATGACATTCAAGAACTTCAGGCACTTCAATCAAATCACGTGCGACTTGATCGAACACATCACCTGATTTGGCGGAAAGCTTAATTTCTAGAAACACCAACAAATTACGATCCACATATGCAGGATTGAGCCGTGCGTAGTAACCCATAATGATACCGTCACGTTCCAGACGTTTTACCCGCTCTGAACATGGGGTCGTAGATAAGTTGACGCGAGAAGCCAATTCACTGATTGCAATACGCCCTTCGCGTTGCAGAATGTCCAAAATCTGTCGATCAGTTCGATCCAGTGCCCGCATTATTTTTTCCTTTTTTTAGAATTTCTACACGACAAAACTGCCGATTTTCCTAGATTATAGTGCTTAAAACAGTGAAATAAACTATTGAAGCAAAAATATACTAGTTAAATTCACTGGTAGGCGTGAGGGAATAGAAATGCGCGTGATCGTTTTAGGTAGTGGAGTGATTGGAGTCGCAAGCGCGTACTACCTTGCACAACAGGGAGCACAAGTTACGGTACTTGATCGTCAGTCTGGACCTGCTGAAGAAACCAGTTTTGGTAATGCTGGGCAAGTTTCACCAGGTTACTCGACCCCTTGGGCTGCGCCAGGTATTCCATTTAAAGCCGTGAAATGGATGTTTCAACATCATGCACCACTCGCGATTAATATTGATGGCAGCATGTGGCAGCTTCAATGGATGGCACAAATGCTGAAAAATTGTAATCCAGAAAGCTATACTAAAAATAAAGAGCGCATGATGCGCGTCGCTGAGTATAGTCGCGACTGTTTAAAAGAATTACGTGAAACCACGGGTATCAGTTACGAAAGTCGTGCCAAAGGCACCCTACAGGTATTTCGTAGCGAAGCGCAGCTTGAAGCAGTTCATCGTGATATCGAAGTACTACAAGAGTGTGGCGTAAGCTATGAACTATTTTATCAAAATGATTTAGCCAAGGTTGAACCTGCACTCGAATATGCTAAAGATAAATTGGTTGGCGGTTTACATTTACCTCATGATGAAACAGGGGATTGTTATTTATTTACCAATGCACTGGCGCAAAAAGCCCAAGAATTGGGTGTGGAATTTAAATTTAATCAAAACGTAGAAGCATTGGTGGTAGAAGGCGACGAGATTAAAGGCGTTCGAGTCAATGGTCAGGTTTTAACTGCGGATCGCTATATCTTGGCATTTGGTAGTTATTCGCGTGATTTCCTAAAACCACTACATCTAAATTTACCTGTTTATCCAGTCAAAGGTTATTCACTGACGATTCCAATTGTACGGCCTGAGTTTGCACCCCAATCTACGGTACTTGATGAAACTTACAAAATTGCCATCACTCGTTTTGATCAACGTATTCGTGTCGGTGGCATGGCTGAATTAAGTGGGTTTAATTTGGGATTAAATCAGGATCGTCGTGCAACTCTGGAAATGGTGACGCAAGATCTGTTTCCGGGTGGAGATATGGCAGAAGCATCATTCTGGACAGGTTTACGTCCAATGACACCCGACAGTACCCCGATCATTGGTGCGACGCGCTTTAGTAATCTGTTTCTGAACACAGGACATGGGACTTTGGGGTGGACCATGGCATGTGGTTCAGGCAAGTTGATTAGTGACATTGTTCTTAATCACCCACCTGAAATTAGTACCGAAGGCTTATCACTACAGCGTTATTCACACGCAGCCTAAGACCAACCCATTAAGTTCAGGGAAGAACTATGCCACGTCCTATTCGTGCCATCATCCATCAAGATGCTTTGGCACATAATCTGAAAATTGCTCGAAAATACGCTCCGCAGCACGATGTCTTTGCAGTGGTCAAAGCCAATGCTTATGGACATGGGATTGAGCGAGTCTATTCATCTCTCAAAACTGCTGATGGTTTTGCTTTATTAGATATAGACGAAGCTAAACGTTTGCGAGCATTGGGTTGGACAGGGCCGATTTTACTGCTGGAAGGAATATTTTCGGCTCAGGATCTATTTGATTGTGCGGTTTTCCAGCTTAGTTTTAGCATTCATAGTGAAGTACAGCTTAAATGGTTGCTACAGCATCCTGAACCTGCCCAGTTTGATATTTTTCTGAAAATGAATAGTGGGATGAACCGTTTGGGCTTTCAGCCTGAACATTATCCTGAAGTCTGGCGCGCACTCCATTCCTGTACAGCCGTAAAAAGCCTAACACATATGATGCATTTTTCCGATGCGGATGGCGAACGTCTCGGTCAAGCGGGAATTGATGTACAGCTTAAAACCTTTGAAGACACTGTTCGGGATTTACCAGGTGAACGTTCAGTATGTAATAGTGCTGCGATTTTGCGACATTGTACGCAACTGACTTCTAAAACTGTACGTGCCGGCATTTTACTTTATGGCAGTTCACCTGATTTCCCTAAGCATAGTAGTCAGGACTGGAATCTACAGCCGAGTATGAGTCTGCGCAGTGAGATTATTGCTATTCAAGATTTACAACCTAAGCAAACTGTAGGCTATGGTTCAACTTTTCAGGCAGATCAAGCCATGAAAATTGGGATCGTGGCTTGTGGTTATGCTGACGGCTATCAACGCAGTTCTGCCACAGGTACTCCTGTACTGGTCAACGGCATCCGAACACGTACGATTGGCCGTGTCAGTATGGATATGCTAGCGGTTGATATTACAGAAATTAAAAATGTCGAAATAGGTAGTGAAGTGGTGCTCTGGGGGAAATCCCGTTCAGGTGCGATTTTGGCTATTGATGAAGTCGCCGCGATGTCAGACACCATTGGTTATGAATTAATGTGTGGTGTAACCGCACGAGTTCCATTTTTTATTGAAACTGAAGGATATGATCATGTCAGCATCTGATATTGAAAGAATCAACACAACTCCTGTAATGAGTTCTGCCACCATTTTTAATCAAGTGGTGTATTTATCAGGACAAGTTCCTAAAAATACACAGCTTGATATTGAAGGTCAGACTCGTGAAATCTTGACGATGATTGATCAGCTTTTAGCACAAGCGAAAAGTGATAAATCACGTCTGCTGTCTGCACAGCTTTTTATTAAAAATTTAGACGATTTTTCTAAAGTTAATACCATTTGGATCGAGTGGCTAGATGGATTGGCAACGCCAGCCAGAGCCACCATTCAGGCAGATTTGGTGAATCCTGCATGGTTGATTGAAATTGCTGTGATTGCAGCGCAACAATAAAGTTTTTATACATTTTCATCCAACCGATTTTAACTTTAAAACCAGAATTGCCAAGGAAAAGGATTCCTTCTGGTTTTGATTTTGATGGTAAAAGGCGAACAGTTTTGCGGCTTCTGCTTCGTTATTTCTTCAGTTGTCAGTAACGCAAAATTGATCAAAGCAAAGGGACATTTAAAAAGGATATTTAATTATGACAACAGTACGTCATCCTGAAGGCGAAAATTCGTCGCATGACTTGCAACGTAAACTGTCAAATCGCCATTTGCAACTGATTGCGATTGGCGGTGCGATTGGGACAGGGCTGTTTATGGGATCTGGTAAAACCATTTCATTGGCCGGCCCTTCGATTTTGTTTATTTACATGATCATTGGGTTTATGTTTTTCTTCCTAATGAGAGCTCTGGGCGAGCTTTTGCTTGCTAATCTACATTATAAATCGTTTGTAGATATGGCACATGATCTGATTGGGCCAGGCGCTGGTTATTATCTGGGCTGGACGTATTGGCTGGGTTGGGTGTTGGTTGGTATTGCAGATCTCGCGGCGATTATTAATTATCTGGGTTTTTGGCTACCCGATGGGATGACTTTTACGCCTATCGGACAAGCGCTGATCAGTGCAGGTTGTGTTCTATTTGTATTGGCACTGAATCTGCTAACGGTTCGTCTATTTGGTGAAGTGGAATTCTGGTTCGCTCTCATCAAAATCTTGGCTATCCTGGGATTAATTGCCATCGGCGGTTTTATGGTGTTTAACCATTTTCAGGCTCCAGCAGGTACAGTGGCATCTTTTAGCAATATTTGGTCTTCGGGGGGGATGTTTCCCAAAGGTGCCGAGGGCTTTTTAGCAGGCTTTCAGATTGCGGTCTTTGCGTTTGTGGGGGTTGAATTGATTGGTACTACAGCAGCGGAAACCAAAGATCCGAAAAAGAATCTACCTAAAGCAATAAATGCAATCCCCATTCGGATTATTCTATTTTATGTACTGGCTTTACTCGTGGTCATGTCAGTAACGCCGTGGAATATGATCAGTGCGGATAAAAGCCCGTTTGTTGAGTTATTTTTGCATGCGGGTATTCCCACTTCAGCGATTATTATGAATCTAGTGGTTCTTTCTTCAGTCACTTCTTCTATGAATAGTGGGGTATTTTCTACTAGTCGTATGCTATTTGGTTTATCCAGAGGTGGTCAGGCACCACAAGCGTTGGCTCGTTTATCCAAACGAGCGGTTCCTGCCAATGGTTTACTGTTTTCCTGCCTGTTTATTATGGCTGGTGCAGCATTACAGTATTTTGTACCCAACACCATTGAAGCTTTTACGTTGGCCAGTTCCTTGTGTGTGATTTTATTTATTAGCGTCTGGGGACTGATCATGGTGTGTTATTTACGTTATCGTCAACTTAGACCTGAGCTACATGCCCAGTCGAATTTTAAAATGCCGGGTGGGATTTGGATGAGCTATGTCGTGTTGGCTTTTCTGCTGTTCACTTTGGTGATTTTAGCGTTAGAGCCAGATACTTTGAAGGCTTTATATATCAGTCCACTCTGGTTATTGATTTTGGCAGTCACTTATCAGGTGCTATATAAACCACGTATGAAACGACTTAAACAGCTTAAAAGTTCTTAATTGAATGTTTTTATTCAAAGGCATATAAACTTGGGTTAATATGCCTTTTTATTTTAATAAAATTCAAAACTATTAAAATACCAAGTAAATTTATCGGGATTAAAATAAAATTAAGAACAATAAATAAATGATGAGAATGATTATTTTTAAAATTTAAGCAATTGTTTTTGTTTAATATTTTATTTTTATGGATTTTCTGTTTAGGTTTTTATATGGAGTTAATTATATTATACTAAGGAGGTAATGGTATTTGGGTGAGTTAAAATGTCGAATGTATTAATTCAAAAATATAATGTTCCTGGCCCACGTTATACCAGTTATCCAACAGTTCCATATTGGCAAGACGAGACATTTTCACTGGACGCATGGAAACAGTCGCTACGCCAATCTTTTATTGAATCAAATCTCAATGAAGGTATCAGTCTATATATTCACTTACCTTTTTGTGAAAGCTTATGTACCTTTTGCGGTTGCCATAAAAAAGTGACCAAACGACATGAAGTTGAAGCGCCTTATATTGCAGCTGTTTTAAAAGAATGGTCATTGTATTGTGAATTATTGGGAGAAACCCCAATCATTCGGGAAATCCACTTGGGGGGTGGCACACCCACTTTTTTTTCAGTCGCGCATTTGCAGCAGTTGATTCGGGGGATTCTGGATCAGGCTCATATTGCTGAACAGCATGAATTTAGTTTTGAAGGCCATCCTAATAGTACAACCCAACAACATTTACAAGCGTTGTATGATCTGGGTTTTCGTCGAGTCAGTTTTGGAGTTCAAGATTATAGTCTGAAAGTCCAAAAGGCGATTCATCGGATTCAACCTTTTGAACATGTGGCCCGTGTAACTGAATGGGCTAGAGAAATTGGCTATGATTCAATCTCCCATGATCTAGTGTTTGGTTTACCTTTTCAGGAATTGCAAGATGTACTCTTTACCATTGACCAAACCAACCGATTATTGCCTGATCGTTTAGCTTTTTATAGCTATGCGCATGTGCCGTGGATTAAAGGCAATGGACAACGCGGCTTTAAAGATCATGATGTGCCAAAGGATGAAGTGAAAAGAATGCTTTATGAGGCTGGGAAACAAAAGCTACTGGATCATGGTTATGTTGAAATTGGTATGGATCATTTTGCCCTAAAAAGTGATCCGATGTATCAGTCCTTTTTACAGGGGCAATTGCATCGTAACTTTATGGGATATACCGCCTCTAAAACCCAAGTTATGGTGGGTTTGGGTATTTCTGCGATTAGTGATAGCTGGTACAGTTTTGCTCAAAACGAAAAGGTATTGGAAGACTATTATGCCCGCTTGGAAAACAATGAAATTCCAGTTTTTCGAGGACATGTTTTGACTCAGGAAGATCTGATGATTCGTCAGCATATTCTAAATCTGATGTGTCAGTTTGAAACTTCATGGCAAGATCCAAAACATGACTTTAATGAGTTACCACAGGTATTGCAGCAGCTTGAAGAAATGCAGCAAGATCAATTGATTGAAGTCGGAAAAAAAAGTATCAAGGTGACTGAAGAAGGGAAGACTTTTGTACGCAACGTCTGCATGGCATTCGACTTGCGAATGAAACGTAAAATACCAAACAATCAGATTTTTTCGATGACTATTTAGCTCAGCTGTAACTCGTTTTAGCAGATTAACGTTTTAAATCATGAGAAAGCTGCTGGAAGTCTGTTTCAATTGCGGCAAGTGCTTTGTGTTCCATGTGTCTAAACTGCTTTAAAATATTAAGGCCAAAAGGCGTGACGACCGCGCCTCCTCCTGACTCACCCCCTTTATGAGTTTCTACCAGTGCGGAAGTAAACAGTTGGTTCATGGTTTCCACCAGTTGCCATGCACGACGATAGCTCATATTCATTTTTTTGGCAGCTTGAGAGATGGAACCCGTAGCTTGAATGGCTTCCAGTAAATCAGCTTTTCCAGGGCCAAAAGCAATGTCTTGATCGACCATAAAGCGAAGACGTAATTTGAGTTGAGTCATAAATCAGCTCATAAATTAACAAATGAGAAATAAGTAAAATTTTATATTGAAACGTATAAAAGCACTAATTTTAATATAAAAATTCCATCTGGTTGAAGGATATACTGGCTAGTGTTAATCCAGCGTTTAATGGCGATAAATTCAGTTATTTAAATTTTTAATAACTACTCTTGAAAACTTTCAATTGGATTTGTTCCCTCCGTGTCTCGCACAATGTCCTTGTAGAGAAAGAACTCAAAGGATTTGAGAAATGAACAAAAAACTTCGTGTTGCGATTGTAGGTGGTGGTATTGCAGGTCTGGCACTTGCCGCAAATTTATTCCGCTATCAACATCTGGATGTGAGTTTATATGAAGCTGCTCCGCAATTTTCCGAAATAGGCGCGGGTATTTCTTTTGGTGCAAACGCAGTCAAAGCAATTGAATGCTTGAATCTGGCTGCTGAATACCATGCTATTGCAGATCAGGTGGCTCAACCTTTTCAAGATGTCTGGTTCCAATGGCGAAATGGTTATACGGATGAATATTTATCAAGCTCAGTTGCATCCGAAGTTGGCCAGTCATCTGTACACCGTGCTGATTTTCTAGATAGTATTTTAAAACAGGTTCCACGTGAAAAATGTCACTTCAATAAGAAATTGACTTCTCTTGAGGAAACAGCGAATGAAGTGATTCTAAATTTTCAGGATGGAACTTCGGCACATGCTGATTATGTTATAGGTGCTGATGGTATTCATTCAGCGGTGCGTGGTTATGTACTAAAAAGTCAGGGCCAACAAACGGTTCATCCACAATTTACAGGCACATGGGCTTATCGCGGCATCATCCAATATCAGGATTTTAAACAGGCGCTTGAACAAGCAGGATTAGATTTAGAAATAGCAGATGTTCCACAGATGTTATTAGGCAAAGACAAACACATTTTGACTTTTCCCATCCGCCGTGGTGAACAAATTAATATTGTCGCATTTAAATCTGATCGTAGCCAAAATATATTACCTGAAGGCACAGCGTGGACGCAGTCAGTTGATCAGCACACCATGCTCGCTGATTTTTTAGATTGGAGTGAAAGCTGTCAAATATTGCTAAAACTTATTGAAAAACCAAGTATGTGGGCTTTGCATGAGTTGGCCGAATTGGACAGTTATCAAAGTGTATCTGGACGTGTCATTGTTATGGGTGATGCAGCACATGCGATGTTACCGCATCAAGGTGCGGGCGCAGGTCAGGGTCTGGAAGATGCAGTAATATTAGCAGCTTTATTTGAAGAAAAAAGCCTAAGTGCGCAAGACTTAGCTAAGCTTTCACAGGTTTATGAAGATTTGCGTAAGCCTCGTGCTTGTCAAGTACAACGTACCTCGCGCGAATCGGGTGAAATTTATGAATTGTATTCACCAGAATATTCAACCTTTGAGCAGGTTGGACAGCATTTGATTCATCGTTTTGACTGGTTATGGCAACACCCAATTGAACAAGATATTGCTTTTGCCAAAGCCCAAATGAAAATACAGTTTGCGTCGTGAAACCTGATAAAGGGGATATGATATTAATGTCATATTCCCTTTATTTTTTTATTCTCTTTCTTTTTTTAGCATAAAATAGCTCAACTTTTGTTGTATCTACAATCATATGAGTAAGTCATATAGAGATTTTTTGATTTCGATTTAAAATAGATAAAAATAATGGAAATGAACAATGGATCTGGCCTTAATACGTGTCTTTATTTGCGTTTATGAAACAAAAAATATAACCAAGGCGGCAGATATTTTGAATCTGAGTCAGCCTTCGGTTAGTTATAACTTAAATCGTTTAAGACATCAGTTGAACAATCCATTATTTGAACGCACCCAATATGGTGTTGAGCCCACTAAACTGGCACATGAGTTATATCCTGTTTTTAAACGGGCTATATGTGATGTCGAAATTGCGATTGATGAAGCGTTAAATTTTAATCCCGCCACATCCAATAAAGTCTTTCGTTTGGGGCTTTCGGATATTGGTGAAATTTGCTTGTTACCTGTATTGATTGAATATTTACAATGTTATGCACCCCAGATAAAACTTGAGATTGAAGAAATTAAAATTGATCAAGTTGAAAAATGGCTGGTTGAAGGATTTATCGATGCTGCTGTTTTTAATAGTACCCATTTGGAATTCCATCAATTAGAGTACGAAACGCTGTTTCAAGAGCGATATGTTGCATTGGTCAATAGCCATCATCCACGTATTCAGGGCGAGATTAGCCTACAGGATTATTTGGCCGAATCTCATGTTGCGATTAAATCTAGCACTGGACATACACAAGTGGATCATGTTTTAAAACTCTTGGGTTATCAACGTAATATTGCCCTTGAGGTTCCCCATTTTGGAGTTTTACAAGGGGTGCTTGCCCGAACAGAACTTGTAATAACTTTACCAATGCGTGCTGCAGCACAGTATTTAAATCAAGCAAATGTCAATGTGGTCGAGCTTCCCTTTGAAATGGCTGGTTTTTTTGTCGGTATTCACTGGTTTTCGCAAAGCAATGAACCCGTCGCAAGACAATGGTTTATTCAAACCTGCAAAAAAGTGATGTCAGTCTTATAAGTAACCATGATCAATATTTGAAAAAAACAACTATTATCATATAGTGATTAAATTAATATCATTTATAGTTGATATTGAATATCATAGTGACAATTTATAATTTTATTTATATTACCTAATTTTAGGTTTTTTCTATAAATGATCTCATTTTATATCTATAACGATCTTTTTTATCTGCAATCCGTAGTTCTGTAAACTTCAACCCTTTTGCTAATATATTTAAAAAGTATAGATATATGTTTTTTCGTGTATCGACACGTCATAGTAAAAAACATAAATTGAGTTCGTGATTATATTTTCTACTCACTGGTCGGGAAGATCATTATTAAATTTACGGATGAAATTATGTTTTATTTGAAATCGGCATTCAATTTAAATGTATATAAAACTGGAATAGTCTTTGGTGTAATCGGGGTCTCAACATTATTTTCAATTTCCTGTTATGCGGAGGATAATTGGACCTTTAATTTAAAAAATGCCTATATTGATCGTAATTTTGATAATAGCGCTGTTAAGGATTTTGGAAGCTGGTCACAAAGTGCATCATTGTTTTATAAGTCAGATTATTATTCTACTCCAATTGAAAATCTGGATATCGGAGTAGATGGCACAATCCAATATGCAGTGCGCTTAAGTCACGATAAAGGAGTGGCAGATACAGTCTTACCTTTTGATACTGAAGAGCAAAAACAGGCGCGTGATTTCTTAAAATATGGCGGTACACTGAAGCTGAAATACGATCAAACCGAACTGCGTGTCGGTGAGTTATGGCCTGATCTTCCTGTGACAGCAGTCGATCGTAGCAGACAACTTTTAGCATCGTATCAAGGGGTCAGTCTAAATTCTAAACTCACAGATCAATTGAGTGGTGAAATTGGGGTGATCACGAAAGTTTCACCCCGTAATCAGGAAGGTTTCCATAAACTTTCATTTACCAAAAATGGAACGACCTATTATTCGGATGGTTTGAACTATATTGATCTACGCTATCAGCCAATTAATAATTTGAAGCTGGAATATTATTATGGAAATTTAGATAACCTTTATAATAAGCATTATATTGGTGTGGATTATTTAACTAAATTTTCTCCAGATTTATCACTAAATAGTAAACTAAAGTATTTTAAAGCGGTTGAAGATAATAATAATTATGATATTGATAGCCAAAATATTGGTTTGTTGGAAACGCTCAAATATAAAAACCATACCTTTGGTTTGGGTTATCAACAAATTATTGGAGATACTTATCCTTTACCAGATGGTTTTTTACCTGAAACCTATTTCATCAACTGGAATGCAACAGGATTCTTCAAAGCTGACGAAAAGTCGATTCATTTAATGTATGGCTATGATTTTAAAGACTATGTGCCTGGTCTGAATATGATGTTGAAACATGTCTATGGTTATGATTTTAAAACAGTATTAGGCCAACGCAATAAAGAGCAAGAAACCAATTTGATCGTGAACTATGCCTTTCAGAATCCTGCTCTAAAAGGGGTTGCGTTCCAGTGGTTATATATTCCTTATAAAGTGCGTTATGGCAATGATTTTAATGAAAATCGTGTGTTTTTAAGCTATAGCAAAAAATTCTAAAAGTTTTAAAAAGTTCCTTATGGAAGGAGGAGAATATGTCTCAGGACATTAATGTTAATCAGATGATTGACGAATCAAAACTAACCCCATTTCACTGGCGTGTCATTATTTTAAGTACACTGATTATTATTTTTGATGGGTATGATCTGGTGATTTATGGGGTCGCTTTACCCTTGTTGATGAAGGAATGGGCCATTGATCCTGTTACCGCAGGTTTTATTGGAAGTGTTGCGTTATTTGGCATGATGTTCGGTGCACTGATTTTTGGTACGATGGCCGATAAATTAGAGCATCTGAACATTAGCCGTAAAAAAGTTATTGCAGTTTGTATTATTCTATTCAGTTTATGCACGGTACTTTGTGGTCTTTCTAAAACGACAACTCAATTTGCAATTTTCCGTTTCCTGGCAGGTGTTGGTATTGGGGGTGTAATGCCTAATGTCATTGCGCTGGTCAGTGAGTATGCACCTAAGAAATTTAAAAGTTTCTTTGTGACATTAATGTTCAGTGGTTATGCAATTGGGGGCATGGTTGCCGCTGCATTGGGATCTGTGCTAGTCCCTGTATATGGCTGGAAAATCATGTTTATGATCGCGGGGATTCCGTTGATTATTTTATTACCGCTGATGAAGTTATTACCAGATTCGATTGACTATTTGGTGCGTAAGAAAAAGGATGAAGCGGTACGCTATATTTTATCCAGATTAGTGCCGAGTTATCAAAATCAGCCAGATCATGTTTTTGTGTTAAATGCCAGTAATCAAACTCAGGCAGAAGCACCCGTTAAAATGATTTTTAAGGAACAACGTGCTTTTAGTACAGTGATGTTTTGGTGTTCTATTTTTATGACTTTAATCATGGTTTATGCGCTCGGTAACTGGTTGCCAAAACTCATGATCGAAGCTGGTTATAATTTGTCAAAAAGTCTTGTCTTTTTATTCTCACTAAATGTTGGTGGTATGATTGGCTCGATTTTAGGCGGTTATCTTGGTGATCGTTATAATGTGAAATATGTGACAATGGCTTTACTCCTGCTTGGTGCAGTGTCTTTAAGCTTATTGTCGTTCCAGTTTGACAGCGTGGTATTGTACTTTCTGATCGCATGTGCGGGTGCGGCTTCGATTGGTACACAAATTATGTTGTTGGCCTATATGGCGCGTTTCTATGCACCCAATGTTCGCTCAACAGGAATTGGCTGGGGCTTGGGCATGGGGCGTGTCGGGGCGATTCTTGGACCTATTTTGACAGGATGGTTATTGTCGTTACACCTGCCACATTTTTATAATTTCCTAGCGTTAAGTATTCCAGCAGTGATTGGTATTTTGACGGTATTTCTGATCAATGATCGTCTGGCTTACCATGCTGATCAGCATGAAATCCCAGTAATTGATCCAAAGGAAAAATCAAAAATTTCTGAGCCTGCTGTGCAATAAATCATGAAGATAGATCAATAGTGCGCAATGATTTACCCAAAATAAAGGACGGAGTAGTCCTTTATTTACATCAAAGCATTATTGGAAAAACCTTCATACGCGTAGATTTGGCGGATGGTTTCAAGCATGGAGTAAAGATAAGTACTTTCTTCCATGTTTCGTGCCGCAATAAAAATAGGACTAATCGCATCGGGATCGAGCAGTGGCACATAGCTTAGATTATATAATTGAATACTGGTGGTACTTTCAGGAACGATACATATACCTTCACCCGCAGCGACCAATCCTAACGCTAATTGCACCTCACGTACATCATTAAGTTTGGTGGGTTCGAGTCCGTGCTCAGAAAAGATCGAGAGGACATGCGTGGAAAAATTAGGCTTTGCAGTTGTAGGATAAAGTAAGATTCTTTCATCGACGATATCCGCCAAATGGACGCCTGTATCTTTCATAAGATTGAGTGGATGACTGGCATGCACAGCGACCATTAAACGTTCATTTCTGAGTAACGTTCGTTTAATTGCTGGATCACTAATTTTAAGTCGGCCAAAACCGACATCAATACGGCCATCTTTTAAGGCTTCAATTTGGGCGTTGGTCCCCATTTCATACAATTCAATTTTTAGATTTGGGTGCGCCTGTCGATATAAATAAATAATGCGGGGTAATAATCCAAACAATAACGAACCCACAAATCCAATTTTAATCGTGGTTTCGACAGAAGCAATACGCTTGGTCATGGAGACCATCTGGTCTGCACTCGACAAAAGTTTAACAGCATATTGATAAAAAAATTGACCGACAGAAGTGGTTTTCACTGGGCGGCTGCCGCGTTCGAGTAACTGTAACCCCAGTTCTTCTTCCAGATTTTGAATTTGTCGGCTTAAAGGCGGTTGTGCGATACAAAGTTTATCTGCTGCTTTCGTAAAGCTCTGTTCTTCAACCACTGCAACAAAATACCGTAAATGTCTAAGTTCCATTTAGAATACTCCAAAGGTATTTTAGTATACAAATAATGTGTTGGAATTTATTAAAACATTCTTTTAAGGTATAAACAAGCGATAACTGATGTGATGACGGACCATGTACAAATCAGTCGAAACGATTCTTGTCGATGTTCTCACAACTCGACTACCTACATTATCAGTCATGAATATGCAAACGCAGACAAGGTAAGTGGCGATTGTTGTTGAGATTAGGGATGAAGCTGAAGTTGCCCGTCATGATCTGAATATGCCATTTGAACACATCACTTTAATTTTGAATTGCTTAAAAAGCGAAATCAGTTGACGTCATTAAAAATAAAACGTCGCTGCGCGAGTGCTTAATTATGATGAGGAATCAGGTTGGGTTATACCACAACTGAACCTGATGACTTCCTTAAATATCTGGAAAGTCGGAGAATGGATATGCCACGTATTCCTGTTATCAATACCAGCCATCTTGACCGTATTGATGAATTACTAGTTGATAATATTGAAACCGGTGAATTCAAACTTCATCGTTCAGTTTTTACCGATCAAGCTTTATTTGACCTTGAAATGAAGTACATTTTTGAGGGAAATTGGGTGTACTTGGCCCATGAAAGCCAAATTCCAAATAATAATGATTATTATACAACGTATATTGGTCGTCAGCCGATTTTGATTGCACGTAATCGTAATGGCGAATTGAATGCCATGATTAATGCGTGTTCACACCGTGGCGCACAATTGTGTCGTTATAAGCGTGGCAATAAATCCACATATACCTGCCCATTTCATGGTTGGACATTTAATAACTCAGGTAAATTACTCAAAGTTAAAGATCCAAGTGATGCAGGTTATTCTGACTGCTTTAACAAAGATGGTTCGCATGACCTGAAAAAAGTAGCACGATTTGAAAACTATAAAGGCTTTCTGTTTGGAAGCCTGAATCCAGATGTACCGTCCTTGCAAGAATTTCTGGGTGAAACCACCAAGATTATTGACATGATTGTGGACCAATCTGAGCATGGTTTAGAAGTTCTGCGTGGTTCATCAACGTATACCTACGAAGGTAACTGGAAGTTGACCGCTGAAAATGGTGCAGATGGCTATCACGTTTCTGCGGTGCATTGGAACTATGCGGCGACTACGCAACATCGTAAAGAAACGCAGGCTGGTGATAATATCCGAGCTATGAGTGCGGGTTCATGGGGGAAACAAGGCGGCGGCTCTTATGGTTTTGAGCATGGTCATATGCTGTTATGGACGCAATGGGGTAACCCGGAAGATCGTCCAAACTTTCCAAAAGCAGAAGAATATACCGAAAAATTTGGCGCAGCGATGTCCAAGTGGATGATTGAGCGTTCGCGCAATTTATGCCTTTATCCAAATGTCTATTTGATGGATCAATTTGGCTCACAAATTCGAGTGTTACGTCCAATTTCAGTCAATAAAACTGAAGTTACGATTTACTGTATTGCACCTGTTGGTGAAGAACCCGAAGCACGCACCCGTCGTATTCGCCAGTATGAAGACTTCTTTAATGCTTCTGGTATGGCAACTCCAGATGATTTAGAAGAATTCCGTGCCTGTCAGGCAGGTTATGCAGGGATTGAACTGGAATGGAACGACATGTGTCGTGGAGCGAAACACTGGATTTATGGACCAGATGATGCTGCCAATGAGATTGGGTTAAAGCCTGCAATCAGCGGGATTAAAACAGAAGATGAAGGTTTGTATCTGGCGCAGCATCAGTATTGGCTCAAAACCATGAAACAAGCAATTGCTGATGAAAAGCAGTTCGCAGTGAGTCAAGGAGAGACAGCATGAACGCTTCAACAAGTTTAGATAAAATTACGATTGAAAATGTTTGCCAGTTTTTATATCGCGAAGCTCGTTTTCTGGATGATGAACAATGGGATCAATGGGTCGAATGCTATGCCCCAGAAGCTTCTTTCTGGATGCCTGCGTGGGACGATAACGATCAACTGACCGAAGATCCTCAATCTGAAATTTCACTCATTTATTACCCTGACCGTCAGGGTCTGGAAGATCGAGTATTTCGCATTAAAACGGAACGCTCATCAGCCACTATGCCAGACACCCGGACCGCACACAATATCAGCAATGTTGAAATTGAGTCGCGTGAAGGCGATCAAGCTACCGTACGTTTCAACTGGAACACGCTAAGTTTCCGTTACAAGAATAGCTATAGCTACTTTGGCATGTCGCGTTATGTGATCGATTTTTCTGGCGAAAGCCCAAAAATCTTGAGCAAGTATGTCGTACTTAAAAACGACTACATCAATCAAGTGATCGATATTTACCATATCTGAAAATGAGATCAACCTCAGCTGAAGGGAGAGTTGGCTGAGGTCTCAAAGTTCAATAATTTTGTAGGATTCATGCCATGTCAAACCATCATGTAGCACTTCAATTTGAAGATGGCGTTACCCGTTTTATTCGTGTTGCGCAAGGCGAAACTTTGTCTGATGCAGCGTATCGTCAACAAATTAATATTCCACTAGATTGTCGTGAAGGCGCATGTGGAACCTGTCGAGCATTTTGTGAATCAGGCAGTTATGACATGCCTGAAGATAACTATATTGAAGATGCATTGACTCCAGAAGAAGCAGAACAAGGCTATATTCTGGCTTGTCAATGTCGTCCAACTTCTGATGCGGTATTTCAAATTCAAGCATCATCGGATGTGTGTAAAACCAAAATTCATAGTTTTGAAGGGACTTTGGCGCGAGTCGAAAATCTATCTGACTCCACGATTACCTTTGATATTGAGCTCGATGAAGGTCAACCCGATATTCATTTCCTTGCAGGCCAATATGTCAATGTGGGTATTCCGGGAACTACGGAAACACGTTCTTATTCGTTTAGTTCCAAACCTGGCCATCGTTTAACGGGTTTCGTGGTACGTAATGTACCCAATGGCAAGATGAGCGATTTTCTGAGTAAACAAGCCAAAGCAGGCGATAAAATGAAATTTACAGGGCCATTTGGTAGCTTCTATCTACGGAATGTAACGCGTCCTGTATTAATGTTGGCGGGTGGAACTGGCATTGCGCCGTTCATGTCCATGCTTCAGGTATTGGAAGAAAAAGGTTCTGAACATCCAGTACGCTTAGTCTTTGGTGTGACCAATGATTTTGATTTGGTCGCATTGGAAAAATTAAACGAGTTTCAGCAGAAATTCCCTTGGTTTGAATATCGTACCGTTGTGGCACATGCAGACAGCCAGCACGAACGTAAAGGGTATGTCACAGGTCATATCGAAAATGACTGGCTCAATGGCGGTGATGTCGACATTTATCTGTGTGGACCCGTACCCATGGTCGAAGCGGTGCGTGGCTGGTTGGATAATGAAGGCATCAAACCAGCTAGCTTCTTGTTTGAAAAATTCTCTGCCAATTAATCGTGTGGCCTGAATCATGTGGAGCAAAAGATGACTCAAATGCAGAGGTTTAATCAGAAAGTTGTAATCGTTACGGGCGCAGCCCAAGGCATTGGCCAAGGCGTCGCTTTGCGAATTGCAGCAGAAGGTGGAACATTAGTTCTGGCTGATCGTTCTGATCTGGTAGATGACGTTTTACAGCAATGCCAAAGCCTAGGCGCAACGGGCAGCTATGTCCATGCAGATTTGGAAACCTATGCAGGCGCGCAGGCCGTAGTGGCGCATGCAATTGAACATTATGGCCGAGTTGATGTACTCATTAATAATGTCGGCGGTGCCATCTGGATGAAACCTTTTCAGGAGTTTTCTGAGGAGGAAATCATTAAAGAAGTTAACCGTTCCTTATTTCCAACGTTATGGTGTTGCCGTGCAGTATTGCCTGAAATGATTAAAAATCAAAAGGGCAATATTGTGAATGTTTCCTCTATTGCCACGCGTGGGATTAACCGTATTCCGTATTCAGCGTCTAAAGGCGGGGTGAATGCCCTAACCGCATCTCTGGCTTTTGAACATGCTCAAGATGGAATTCGTGTCAATGCAATCGCAACAGGGGGAACCGAAGCACCGCCAAGAAAAATTCCACGAAATGCCAATCCATTGTCTGAAAATGAAAAGGCATGGATGCAACAAGTGGTCGATCAAACCATTGATCGAACTTTTTTAGCTCGATACGGCAGTATTGATGAACAAGTAAATGCAATTGTGTTCTTGGCATCAGATGAGTCTTCATATATTACTGGCAGTGTGATTCCTGTCGGTGGTGGTGATCAGGGGTAAACAGGTCACTTTTAGAACATAACAGGATGATTCTGCAAGGAGGCACTATGACATCCCTGTTTAAAACCTTAAGAGAGGATTGGTCGTTATCGGCCACAGTGGCTGGCTTTTTAGCTGTTCTGATCTCTTATTCTGGGCCATTAATTATATTTTTTCAGGCGGCTCAGAAAGCACAAGTTTCACCAGAAATGATGATCTCATGGATCTGGGGGATCTCCATCGGAGCTGCCTTGACTGGCATTTATTTATCGATTCGATTTAAAACCCCCATTATTACCGCTTGGTCAGCACCGGGTACAGCTTTGCTGGTCACCTTATTTCCCAATATCAGTTTGAATGAAGCCGTTGGTGCATATATTAGTGCTGCGATTGTCATCTTAATCGTTGGCATGACAGGCTATTTTGATAAATTGCTAAAATGGATTCCCCAAGGAATCGCCGCTGGCATGATGGCAGGTATCCTATTTCAGTTTGGTCTTGGATTATTTCATGCTACTGATTCCTTACCTCTGATCGTATTTAGTATGTTGTTGTGCTATTTATTGGCACGACGTTTTTCACCACGTTACAGCATGCTGTGGGTGCTACTATGCGGTGTCACACTGAGTTTTTTATTGGGTAAAATGAATCCTGTCACGATGGATTTTCATTTAGCAATTCCACAATTTATTCGACCTGAATGGTCATGGTATTCCACGCTAAATCTGGCGATTCCTTTAATTTTAGTCAGTTTAACCGGACAATTTTTACCAGGCATGGCGATTTTAAAACTCAGTCATTATGATGTGCCAGCCAAGCCTATTATTGGTGCGGCCAGCCTTGCATCACTTGCGGTGGCCTGTGTGGGCGGGATTACCATTGTTTTGGCCTCAATTACCGCGGCGTTGTGTATGGGCAAAGATGCCCATGAACTCAAAGACAAACGCTATATTGCAGGAGTTGCTAACGGCTTATTTTATATTTTAGGTGGCTTGTTTGCAGGTAGCATCGTGGCACTTTTCAGCTTACTTCCTAAAGAGCTAGTGGCGGCACTAGCTGGTCTGGCGCTACTAGGTGCTATTGCCACCAATATTCGTATGGCAATGCAGGAGGATACGCAACGTGAAGCGGCGTTAATCACCTTTCTGGCTACTGTTTCAGGGATGCATTTTCTGGGTTTAAGTTCAGTATTTTGGGGCATGTGCATCGGAATGCTGGCGTATCTGATCTTGATAAAACGCAATACGATTCTTGCAGCAGTTCCAGAGTCATCCTCCCGTTAAGACAAATAATGGCTTAAGTGCTATCTGAATAAATCCAGGTCGATAGAGTGAGGTGCAGCAATTCTGATTGTGATTGAAGCATTCTTAGCAAATGGGAGCATAGCTTTTCATTGATTTATTTCTTCACCATTTCCAGTGAATGTTTTTTTAAGCGATAATCCAGAGTTGCTCGACTAATACCCAACAAACGTGCTGCCTCGGAGACATTATATTGACTTCGGATCAACGCATTTTGAATCATTTCCTGTTCAAACTGTTCCAGAGAAAAATTTTGATCCAATAACTGCTCAATGATCTGCTGTTGTGTGTTCAGCGAATGACGATCAGGCGACAATTCCTGATCGTACATAGATTGCTGCTGGCTCAAATGTTGTTGTGGCAGTAGGCTACTTAATTTGATCTCTTGTTGATGGTCAGTCAATAAGGTCGCGCGTTCTAGCATATTTTCTAACTCACGGATATTTCCTGGCCATTCATACCCCATTAGATAATTTAACGCTTTATCACTTAAACCCTTGATTGTTTTATCATACATATTCTCAAAACGTTTTAAAAAATGCTTTACCAGTAAAGGGATATCATCGCGACGTTCGCGTAAAGGTGGAATCACAACAGGAAATATATTTAAACGATAAAATAAATCTGCGCGGAAGCGTCCCTGTTGTACGGCTTCAAACAAATCTTCATTAGTTGCGGCCACGACACGGACATCAATATAGCGGGTTTGATAATCACCCACACGTTCAAATTCGCCTTCTTGTAATATGCGTAGCAGTGCAGCCTGCGCGCGTGCAGATAGCTCTATGACTTCATCCAGAAAAATGGTTCCTCCATGCGCTCGTTCAAATTTTCCCATGCGCGATTGGGTTGCGCCAGTATAAGCACCTTTTTCTACCCCAAACAGTTCAGCTTCGATTAGATCGGGTGGAATACTGGCACAATTGACTGCAATAAAAGCGGCATTTTTACGTTGGCTAGCTTCATGAATCCCACGAGCAAACGCTTCTTTACCGACCCCTGTTTCTCCTTGCAGTAATACTGCAACCTTGCTGCCCGCCGATTTTTTAAGTAATTCACACACTTGTCTATAGGCAGCGGATTCGCCGACTGAATTAAACATGGTGTAATCTGCTTCAGCAGGCGTGTAGATATTCTGTTTCAGGGTTTTTAATTCGGCCTGTAACGCAATGATTTGATCAGCCACTGGATCGGGGGACATAAAACGGATCAATTCATCGGCGTTTTCCCAGGCGACAAGGGGTTTCCCAATAATCTGACAATGATCATCGCCTTTGGCAGAACATTTGGTTTCCTGATAGATAATGGTTTGTCCCATCACAAAGCTGCTATAGCCACAGGCATATCCCAATAACATCCAGCAGGCAGGTTCATTGGATGTTCCAAATTCATTTAGATGCACTTCAGATTCAAAGGAATGTAACCAGTTAAAATCTGCATAAAAGCTACCCGTTTCATGGGATAGCTTGAGGGTATTGACCTCGACCTGCACCATACCGCGGATGCCATGCATTTGTGGGCCTGCCATAAACGCCTCTTCAGCGGTCATGTTAGGACGTAATTTGCTGGTCACCTCCGCATCTTTCATGCCTGCCTGATAGCCACAGCGAATAAAGAAATGTTTGGTGCGTTCATGCCCAAGCATCTGATAAAGATCTTTACGCAGATAGCCCATAATACTGGTATGTAAGAGCAGCATACGGTTTTCTTCAAACCAGATTTGACCATGTTTGGCATCAAACTGAATATTATCCAGTAAGTCCTGAATATCCTCATTTTGTTTAAGTAGTGGTTTGAATAGCCGTTGATCCTTGGCTTGATGCATGGTCAGTTCCCATCCTAGGTGATGACTGTCTACAAAAGTGTAGCTTATTTTTCAGCTTAAAGTGATGCGCAGTTGAGCATAAATATATATCCAAAAAGTATGATTAAAAACTCAGTCCAGTTTTTCTCTTAGATGTTATTCAACTGATTGATCACGGTTCATGATTTGCTGAATATCTTCAATTTATTGGTTCATCATTTGCTGAAATTTATCTTTATTTAAATAAATTAAATATCTAATAAAAATATAAGTAATTGAAAATAATAAAAATTAAATAGTTGGCACAAGTTTTGATAGAGATCTGATATGCAGTATTGCAATGGAAAGGTTTTTTACAAGATTAGCCTGCTGAAATCAGGTGGATATGGATCAGGGTTAGCCAACATGAATAACGTGAACTCTTCAAATGTCAGTTTTACCAAATATATTCGGATCACAGGTGATCGGCATGCCAAGTTTGTCGAGTTTGACTTTGCGATCAATGATCCGACGCTATTTGTAGAACTGGTATTGCCACAGCAAGCTTTTGCAGATTTTTGTCGTATCAATCAGGTGGTTGAAATGACCGAGCAACAAGAACAACTGAATGATGCTCTCGAAGATAAATGGCGTTACGGCATTGAGCCAACTCTTGTACGCCAGACACGCCAAAACCTAGATCAAGATGATCAATCTTAAGTCGATACGGAGATAAACATGACTTTAGAAATTAAAACATCAAGCGTTCAGCCCGTCCGCCAGACGTATGCTTATATTGAACGACGTTTTGGTAACAAGCCTGCAACCCGCTATCAGGAAGTCAGTTTTGATATTCAGGGTGAAGTAAATTTTCATTATCGCCCATTATGGAAACCAGATAAAACTTTGAATGATAAGACCCATACAGCCTTGGTGATGCAGGATTGGTATGCCTTCAAAGATCCTCGTCAGTTTTATTACGGCGCATATGTCCAGCATCGGGCACGTTTACAGGACAGTACTGAAAATAATTATGCTTTTTTCGAAAAACGCCGTTTGGTCGATAACTTGAGTGATGCGGTTAAACAGAAAATCGTTGCGGCGTTGCTGCCATTTCGTTATGTCGAACAAACCGCCAACCTGCACATGATGTCGGGAAGTGCTTACGGTTATGGGACAGTGATTACTCAGGCTTGTATTTTTGCGGCAATGGATCGTCTGGGAATGGCGCAGTATTTATCACGAATTGGTTTAATTATTGACGACAATTCTGCCGACGCTTTGGATCAGGCCAAAGATTACTGGATGAACAATGCCGCATGGCAGCCTTTACGTCGCTTATGTGAGATGAGCCTGACTGAACAGGATTGGTTCAAACTGTATCTATTACAGACTTTATTGATCGATAGCATGTTGCAGGCTCTGGTTTACGTTGAACTGGATCAATGGTTCGTAGAGCATCAGGGCCGTGATGTAGCGATGCTGACCGAGTTTATGCAAGAGTGTAATAGTGATCTGCGTAAATGGTCAGATAGCGTGCTTAAGACTGCTGTGGCTGAATCGGAACACAATAAAGCCTTAATTCAGGGATGGCTAGAAGAGCTATTACCACAGGTTAAATCTGCTTTTGAGGCATGGGCCAATCTGGGATTACAACAAAGCAATGTTGACAGTGCAATGAACCTGATTGCTGAACGCTGTAAACGCGCAGGTTTGGCATTTAATTTGACTTAAAAGATTCAGGGAGAACGACACATGTCAAAAGTTTATTTAGCACTACAGGACAATGACACCTCACGCTATATCGTCGAGGCGATTGAACAGGATAATCCCGAAGCGACGATTCAGTATTTGCCCGCCATGATTCGGATCGAAAGTGATGATGAGTTGATTATTCTTGCTGAAACCGTGACAGAGAAACTGGGGCAAGACTGGGATATTCAATCCCTGCAATTGAACATGATCACACTGGGCGGAAATGTAGAAGAAGATGATGACAGCTTTAGATTGAAATGGAATTAACCCATTTCTCATGCCTATTTTTAGCATGAAAGATCTAAATCACAAATAATGAGCAAGGATTTCAGGATGAATAGCCAAGTTAAAAACCCGAGCAAAAAACTCAATGCCAAAGATCGCTACCGTATGTTGACTCGCGATCTGGATTGGGAATTTTCATATGCAGATCGTAAAGATGCATTTCCTTATGAAGAGTTTGAGGGCATCAAAATTACAGATTGGTCGAAGTGGGAAGATCCATTTCGCCTGACTATGGATGCGTACTGGAAATATCAGTCAGAAAAAGAGAAAAAATTGTATGCAATTTTTGATGCTTTTGCACAGAACAATGGCCAATTGAATGTTGCCAATGAACGCTATCTCAACGCTATTAAGCTTTTTTTAACCGCTGTTACCCCGCTGGAATATCAAGCTTATCAGGGGTATGCACACGTAGGTCGTCAATTTAGCGGTATTGGTGCACGTATTGCCTCACAGATGCAGTCTATTGATGAGTTACGTCATGTGCAGACTCAGATTCATGCGATGAGCCATTACAATAAATTTTTCAATGGTTTTCATGATTGGGCACATATGCATGACCGTGTTTGGTATCTGTCTGTACCTAAGTCTTTTTTTGAAGATGCGCGTTCAGCAGGGCCATTTGAATTTTTGTTAGCCATCAGTTTTGCCTTTGAATATGTATTGACCAATTTATTGTTTGTGCCATTTATGTCGGGTGCCGCCTATAACGGAGATATGGCAACGGTGACATTCGGTTTTAGTGCGCAATCGGATGAAGCGCGGCATATGACTTTGGGACTAGAAATCGTCAAATTTCTGCTCGAACAGCATGAAGACAACGTTCCTATTGTACAAGAATGGATTGATAAATGGTTCTGGCGAGGAACCCGTTTACTCTCGATTGTGGGCATGATGATGGATTATATGCTGCCAAATAAAGTGATGTCGTGGAAAGAAGCATGGGAAACCTACTTTGAAGAAGCGGGCGGTGCATTATTTAAGGATTTGAGCCGCTACGGTATTCGTATGCCGAAATACAGTGACGTTATCCTTAAAGAAAAAGAACACGTCTCGCATCAGGCATGGTGGATTTTCTATAACTTTGGGCATGCCGCAGGCTTCCATACATGGATTCCGACGGATGAAGAAATGGACTGGTTGTCAGAAAAATATCCAGACACGTTTGATCGTTACTATCGTCCACGCTGGGAGTTGGCACGTCAATTAGAAGCTGAAGGAAAACGTTTCTATTCGGATGGCTTGCCACAACTCTGCCAGATTTGTCAGATTCCAATGACATTTACTGAAATGGAAGGTGACCAGACTATGTTCAGCTATCGTGATGCGATTTATAACGGCGAACGCTATCACATGTGTTCAGATGGCTGCCACGATATTTTCTGCCGTGAACCTGAGAAATACATACAGGCGTGGCTGCCCGTCAATCAAATTTTACAAGGCAACTGCGGTGGTCCTGACCTTGAAACCATTCTTAAAGAGTATTACCACATTCGTGCAGGCGAAGACAATCTGGATATTGAAGGTTCGCCAGATCAGCAACTCTGGAAAAAATGGAAAGGGCAAAGCGCTTAAATCCCCCTGCGTTGATGAAGTTGCGAAAAGAAACATGTCATTAAAGACATCAAGAATATCTCGGGTACTTGCAGGAAAGGAAACAATGCAAATATCCGAAAATAGGAGAATTAGACATGCCAGTACGTGCCATTACTGAAAATTACAGCTTTAGCCCAAAAGACAGCCAAGCCAATTATGGTGACAATATTCTGATTTATATTGGTTGGGATCATCATACTTTATTTTGCTCAGCCAAAGCTTTTTTGATTTCACCGCAAGCGACTTTTCAACAGCTATTGGAAACCTTAATGCCCGCAGGTTTTTCGCAGCATCCAGAATTTAATGCGATTGACTGGCACCACGTAGAATTTCAGCTAGACCGCAAAGAACTCAAATTTCAGCCAGAGGCAACTTTGGCAGAACTGGATTTTGGGCATAAGTCGTTACTACGCTTTTCGACCCCCGGTTTAAATGGCTATAACAATGCCTATGTCTGATCAGGAGGCGTGAAATGAGTTATCAAGTTACGATTGAACCACTCGGAACCACCATTGAGGTCGCCGAAGATCAAACCATCCTTGATGCAGCATTGCGTCAGGGAGTCTGGTTACCTTTTGCCTGTGGTCATGGGACATGTGGAACCTGCAAGGTGCAGGTGACAGATGGATTTTACGATGTCGGTGACGCTTCACCTTTTGCGTTAATGGATATTGAGCGTGAAGAACAAAAGGTCTTGGCCTGTTGTTGCAAGCCTGAATCAGATATGGTGATTGAGGCAGATGTAGATGAAGATCCTGATTTTCTTGGTTATCTGATCGAGGACTATCAAGCCACGGTACTATCGATCAATGATCTTTCCCCGACGATTAAAGGGCTCCGTTTACAGATCGATCGTCCCATGCAATTTCAGGCAGGGCAATATATCAACTTGCAGTTGCCTCATATCGAGGGAACACGAGCATTTTCGATTGCCAACTCGCCAAATGAAGCCGGCATTATCGAGTTACATATCCGTCATGTACAGGATGGCGTAGCAACCACCTATGTACATGAGCAGCTTGCAGTAGGAGATGAACTACAACTTTCAGGGCCGTATGGACAATTCTTTGTACGCAAGTCCGATACGCAGGATGTGATTTTTATTGCAGGCGGATCGGGCTTGTCTAGTCCCCAATCGATGATTCTGGATTTATTGCAATCTGGCGATCAGCGTACCATTTATTTATTTCAAGGCGCCCGAGACATTGCTGAGTTATATCATCGCGAGTTGTTTGAAGATCTCGTCAAACAATATTCTAATTTCCGTTATATTCCAGCCTTAAATGCACCAAAAGTAGATGATGAATGGTCAGGTTTTACAGGCTATGTACATGAGGCTGTGGCCGATTATTTTGAACAACGTTGTTCTGGGCATAAGGCTTATCTATGTGGGCCTCCTCCCATGATTGATGCTGCAATTTCCACACTGATGCAAAGCCGGTTATTTGAGCGGGATATTCATACTGAACGCTTTTTAAGTGCTGCTGATGGCGCAAAAGCAGAATCACGTTCAGCGTTATTTAGGCACATTTAAAAGAGAAAATATTCGGCAGTTCCAGAGTACATTGCTGTTTTAGAACTGCCAAGTGAATACGGTTATATACGTTGAATATCGTTGCAAATGGATGACTAAAAGCGCTGAGTTGAGTTTAGTGTTAACCCCATATGTAGCATTAACAGGATATTTAAGACCCATATATTTAGACTTGTACGGATAACAATACTATTTTAATGAAGTGCATGAATCATCAGTTTCTAACATGCACTTTCATTTTAGTCATGTTGAGAAGTACACCAAATTTCGAGGATCGAGATTTGGCCTGAGTCTAATTCAGGATGAATAGGACGCAAAATATGAAACAACAACAATTGAATCGACAGCACATAAGTAGAAAAATCTTAAAGAATATAAGTGGGTTGGCAAGCGGACTAATATTAGGAGTTTTTTCAAATTCAGTCTTTGCTACTGAAAGCGGAGCAGATTCATTTCCGCATGGTGCTGAAGGGATTATGGCAGGCGCCTTACCACCCGCGGGTTTATATTTTTTAGGATATTACCAGCAATATCGTGCGACAGAATTTCTCGATTCTAAGGGTGATGAACTGATTCCAGATTTCGATCTGGATGTGCATGCATTTGTGCCGCGTTTGGTCTGGATGACTGATCAGAAAATTTTGAATGGGCAGTTGGGATTTTACGGCATTTTGCCGTTAGTAGATTTGCGTGTACAGATGGCTGGGGAACGAGATCATCGTAGTGGGGTGGGTGATATAATGTTGGCACCTATGTTGGGCTGGCATCATGGCAATCATCACTGGATTGCAGCGTTGGAAAATATTTTACCTACAGGGGACTATGACGCAGACCGTCTCGCCAATATCGGTAAAAATTACTATACTTTTAGACCAATTTTGGCCTATAGCTACAACCATGCGGGCTGGGATATCTCCACCAAAATGGCCTATAGTTTTAATAGCGAAAATGACGATACTCATTATCAGTCAGGGCAGTATTTTTCGGCAGACTATAGTCTTGGATATCAGGTCGTTACTGATGTGAATATTGCGGTTCAAGGCTACGTTTTTAAGCAAATGAGTGACGATAAAAAAGAGAGCGTTGATATTGGTTTTCGTGGTGAAAGTATTGCGGTTGGCCCAGCAATTCAGTACCAACAAAAAGGCTGGTCGCTTGAAGCCAAATATTTGACAGAGACAAAAGTGGAAAATCGGCCAAAGGGTGATACGGCTTGGTTAAAACTGGTCTGGGCTTTTTAGGGGGATCATACCTAAGTCATCATTGCAGAACATTTATTATAAATGATTAAGAATATCCTCTGATTTAATCTATTAATTGGAGGATGTTTAAAAGAAATGGATAAATCAAAATTTTCTTATCTCAACTAAACCCCTATTGCATTTTCAGCTTTAAAATAGACTTCTCTTTTGTCTAACACAATATTCCTTTTATGATAGGAAGGTATGAGATTATCTTCATGAAAGATCATCGCTGATTCCTCCGAAACTTATTTAAAGTAATTTTATTTTTTGTTTTTAATGTAATGAATAATAATAGATTTTATGAAATATACTGCATCATCAGTTTGCCTTTCTGGCAATATGAAAGGACTAAGCCAAAAATAAATTAACATACCTAAAAAGCATGAAAACATACTTTTAGAGGTGTTGGATAACGCATGACTTTTCGGTAGAGTTAAGCATTAAGGAACATATAAAAGCAGGCCGCATATCCATAACGCATTTATGATTTCACAGTGAAACAGCCTCATTTTAATCGCTAAGTTTATTGTGAAATGATCATGCTAAATGTTGAAGTCGCTTGCAAGTAGGGCCAGCAGAGTAAGCCACCCTATTTATTCATTTTGGCAATTTCAAGGAGAAAGCCATGGATGTTAAGATATTCAATACTCAGGATGTACAAGACTTTTTACGTGTCGCTAGCGGACTGGAACAAGAAGGCGGCAATCCACGTGTGAAGCAAATCATCCATCGTGTGCTTTCAGATTTATACAAAGCGATTGAAGACCTAAATATTACTTCTGACGAATATTGGGCAGGTGTGGCCTATCTCAATCAACTGGGAACCAGTCAGGAAGCAGGGCTACTTTCACCGGGTCTGGGTTTTGATCATTATCTTGATATGCGTATGGATGCTGAAGACGCAGCACTCGGGATCGAAAACACCACTCCTCGTACCATTGAAGGGCCACTTTATGTGGCAGGCGCGCCAGAGTCAGTGGGTTATGCTCGTATGGATGATGGCAGTGATCCGAATGGCCATACCCTGATTTTACACGGCACCATTTATGATGCAGACGGTAAACCGTTACCCAATGCAAAAGTAGAAATCTGGCATGCCAATACCAAAGGTTTCTATTCCCACTTTGACCCAACGGGTGAGCAACAGCCATTTAATATGCGCCGTAGCATTATTACAGATGAACAAGGTCAGTATCGTGTGCAGACCATTTTACCCGCAGGCTATGGCTGCCCACCAGAAGGCCCAACGCAACAGTTATTAAATCAACTGGGTCGTCATGGCAACCGTCCTGCGCATATTCACTACTTTGTCTCAGCAGATGGACATCGCAAACTGACCACGCAAATTAACGTAGCAGGCGATCCGTACACGTATGACGACTTTGCATATGCAACACGTGAAGGTCTGGTGGTTGAAGCGATTGAACATAGCGATGCAGAGGCGATCAAAGCCAATGCGGTAGAAGGGCCATTTGCTGAAATGGTGTTTGATCTGAAACTGACACGCTTGGTCGATGGTGTAGATAACCAAGTTGTAGACCGCCCGCGTCTTGCTGTGTAAATACAGGCTTTAAAATCGAAAATAAAGTTCAGGCTAGTGGGTGAATCACTGGCCTGATTCATTTGTAGGGACGCGTGGAGAAAGGCAAGATGGATATGCAAAATTTTGATGGTGTTGTAAACGCTATTTTAGCGGTAATCCCCAATCGGGAAACTGATTTGGCGAGACTACGCAGATTAATCATGGCAGGTACTTATCCGACTATCACTGTGATCGGGAAATATAATCATGGAAAAAGCCGACTACTGAATGAGTTGATTGGACATGATATTTTCTCTGTTGCCGATAAACGAGAAACCCTTCATCTTGCAGAGCATATTCATCAAAATGTTAGTTGGCTAGATGCTCCAGGGCTAGATGCGGATGTCGCCGCAGTGGATGATGACTATGCCTTTAACGCGATCTGGACACAGGCGGATATTCGGCTTTTTGTACACTCGATACGTGAGGGAGAGCTTGATGCGATTGAGCATCAACTGTTGCAACAGTTAGTGCATGATTTTCAATCTAGCCGCCGTCAGACTTTATTGGTACTCACTCAGATTGACCAAATGCCAGACCAGCAAGTTTTGGCGCATATACAACAGTCGATTGCCCATCAAATTCCAGACTTAAATGCTTTGTCCGTATCTGCCACACGTCATCGTCAGGGTATAGAGAAATCAAAGCCATTATTGGTTGAAAAAAGCGGTATTGTCGCGTTACAGCAGGCACTTGAATTTGCAATCAGCCAAGTACCGACTGCACGTGAGCATGAGAAACTCCAATTATTTAAAGACATGCAACAGCAAATCAATCAATTAAAAGTTGACCAAGAGCATTTACAGCAAAAATTACAACAGACTCAACAACAGCAACGTCAGGATTTTGACGAAGGGTTGATCAAGGTTTTAGACAAAATTCGTGAGGATTTACATCCGATTCTGGATATCAGTGGTCAGGATGAAGCGCTTGTACCTGATTCATTTGCGACTATGTTTAAAAATACAGTCGGCAAGCAACAGCGTGCTAAAGTACAAATTGCTTATTCTCGCGCTTGTATTGATATGAACAGCCATCTCATTCGTCATGGCGTAGTCGGATTGCCTGAAGATCAGCAAACCCGTGTCAAAAGTTTGGATACCGTCATCGTTGCGGTATTGGGCATATCAGTCAAATTTCGTGAACATTTGCATACCTTGTTTTTTACCGATGCCGAACGTCAACGATTGCAGCGAGAGTTTGCTTTTTATTTTGAAAAATCGGCAGGACGTGAAGCGTTGGTTGAACAGTTGAACAAGATTGAGAAGCAACTTCATGATATTGCACAAGCGCAAACGGCATTGAAAATGTTGGAGGATGCGGTATGACCAGTGGCGGACAATTACAACATTTTATTGAACAGACGCAACAAATTACGGCATCACAAAGTGACCTGACTTCGATGTTGGATCATTTGCAGCAATGGCGTAAACATTTTGCTAAAGAATTAACAAGTATTGCTTTTGAGGTCAAGGGATTGCAACCTGCATCTACGTTGGCAAAACAAATTTCTCTAATCAATAATCAAGTGGCGCAACAGATTCGACTTTGGGATGTGAAATGGTCTGAATTAGCTGCTGCGCAATCAGTTGCAGAGGCTTTTAGCGATAAAGTGATGCTACTGGTCTTTGGTAAATTTAATGCAGGTAAAAGTTCGCTCTGTAACCTTTTAGCCGAATGCTTCCATCGGCAGGGACAGACGGTACGCTATTTCTATGTACAGAATGATCAAGTTTATTATACCGAAACGCTTTTACGTGAAGGTGCGACTGAAACTACAGCGCAACTACAGGGAGTATGTTTAGGTGAAAGACTGGTATTACTGGATACGCCAGGGTTACATTCTGCCACAGCCGAAAATGCAGCATTGACGCAGCGCTTTATTGATAGTGCGGATGGTGTGTTATGGCTTAGTAGCTCCACTTCACCGGGTCAAGTGCAGGAACTTTATGCATTAGCGCGAGAATTAAAACGACATAAGCCTTTATTTCCCATCATCACGCGAAGTGATCAAATCGAAGAAGATGAACTAGATGGCGAAATTTGTACAATATTATGCAACAAACCTCCCTCACAACGTTCGTTACAGGAAGCGGATGTAAAAGCACGTGCTGAAGATAAATTGCGAGAAATGGCGGTGGATATTCATTTATTGAAGCAACCCGTATCAGTGTCTACTCAAATGGCGCGTCAGGCTGACATGGATCAAAAAGCCATGAGTGATGCTGGCTTTGAGCGATTGTTTGCGGCACTTTTGGATATGATTCAGCCCGCTTTGCATTATAAACAACGCAAACCCGCAGAAATATTTTTACATCATCTCCAAGAGCAAGTGCTTGAGGCATTTGTTCAGGAAATAGAACCTGATTTGGATCAGTTGCAACTATGTCTTCATCATATGCAAATCGCATTATTGCAGCAGCAACGTCATATTGCAGAAGATGTCTGGAGAAAGGTACTACCTGAATTACCCCAGTTACTTGAACAGTATGCAGCAACACGGGGCATAGATCAGGTGTATATCACTCTTACACAATGGTTAGCAGATGCATTTACTCAACAGGTACAGCAACAACTCGTTGATTATAAACTAGATACTGCCGTTCAAATACAACTTGAACCGAATCCGAATATTGGTTATGAATTAATTTCAGATTTGGTGGTTCATAATCGTTTATATACTGAACTGTGTCGCCAGATTAATGAAACAGTAGAACAATGCACGGAACAACTCGTCCATCAGTGTGAAAAACAATTGAGCACTATTGAAGATAACATCCAACAATTCAAAGATGTGATTGTGTGTTATAGCAATGGTTTGAATGAATTGGCATCAGATTTACGTCAATATCCGCGTACCTCTGGAGTTGATGTAAGCTAAGGGTGTTGCTGATCAGGTGATATCAATTGAGCATGAATTTCATCAATACAACCTGATTCAGCTTAACTTCTCACTGGATAAAAATGAGACCAAAATAAGCTATTCAATCAGTGGTTTAATATTTTGTGTCGCAAATACGTCCTGAACACAAGACAAAATTTTAGGAATATAGTTACTATGATCCATATTGCGTATTGCCAGTGAAATCGGACTGTAAGCATCTTCATCCAGAATAGGAATATACATCAAGTTTTTTACCCCGATATCCATTGCTGATTCTGGTACGATACAAATTCCTTCTCCTGCTGCGACTAGGCCTAATGCCAGTTGTATTTCCCGAATTTCTGTCAATTTGGTCGGAACCAAACCAAGTTCGGTAAAAAGAGATTGAATAAAGGTTGCGAAGTTTGGCTTTTGTGAAACGGGATAAAGCAACATAGGTTCATCGATAATTTGTGAAAGATGAATACCTGAGCCAGCAAATTGATTTAGATGATGGTTTTTATGGATGGCAAGTTTAAGGTGCTCTTTATGTAATAAAATTCGTCGAATGGCTGGATCTGTAATTTTGAGCCTTCCAAATCCTAAATCGATTTTTCCCTGTTTTAATGCATTGATTTGATCTTTAGTCCCACACTCAATTAGTTCAATATGAATTTCGGGATTTTGTTGTCGGAAAAGATAAATAATTTCGGGTAATAAACCATAAAGTAACGAACTGACATAGCCGATGCGTAAAGTATGGCTAACGGTTGCAATCCTTTTAGCCATCGAAGATGCTTGGGCGGTATGCGTTAAAATTTGTACGGCATGTTGATAAAAAAACAATCCTGCTTCTGTAACTTTGGCCGGACGCGAGCCACGTTCAAACAGTTGAATTCCTAATTCTTCTTCGAGTTTTTGAATTTGTCGACTCAATGGCGGTTGAGCAATGCATAATTTTTCGGCTGCTTTAGAAATACTTTGTTCTTCTACCACAGTGACAAAATATCTGAGGTGCCTGAGTTCCATTATATACCTTTTTAGTATGCAAAAATACCGAATTGTTTATGGTTTCCATTATGACATTAATTTAAGGTATGTTAATAGCATTTATTGAAAGAAGATGGAACGATGTATAAGACAGTGGAAACTATTTTAGTCGATATTCCTACTATTCGTCCGCATAAACTTTCTGTGACGACCATGCAGACTCAGACACTGGTATTGGTCAAAGTGACAACTAAAGATGGGATTGTCGGGTGGGGTGAAGCGACGACGATTGGCGGCTTGAACTATGGAGAAGAAAGTCCTGAAAGTGTTAAAGCCAACATCGAGACTTATTTCAAACCTTTACTCCTTTCAATTCAGGATTCTTTGAATGTTGCACAGACTTTAAAACTGATTCGTAAAAGTATCAATGGGAATCGTTTTGCCAAGTGTGCCATTCAAACAGCATTGTTGGATATCCAATCCAAATGTTTAGATTTGCCACTGAGTGAAGTCTTGGGTGGACGTTTACGTGATCGACTACCTGTGTTGTGGACGTTAGCATCTGGCGATACGGAAAAGGATATTGCCGAAGCAAAAAAAATGATCGAGCTAAAGCGACATAATACTTTTAAGTTAAAGATCGGTTCCAATCCATTACAACATGATGTTGATCATGTGATTGCAATTAAAAAAGCCTTAGGTCCTGAGATTAGTGTGCGTGTTGATGTGAATCGCGCGTGGTCAGAGTTGGAATGTATTAAAGGCATTCAGCAGCTACAGGATGGCGGTATTGATTTGATTGAACAACCTTGTGCTATTGAGAACACAGATGCATTGGCACGTTTAACCGCTCGTTTTGATGTAGCGATTATGGCAGACGAGGTTTTGACGGGGCCTGATAGTGCTTATCGCATTGCCAAAAAGTATGGTGCAGATGTTTTTGCGGTAAAAGTAGAACAGTCTGGTGGTCTGATTGAAGCATGTGAAGTGGCAAAAATTGCGGGTCTGGCAGGTATTGGTTTGTAT
This sequence comes from Acinetobacter sp. S40, assembly GCF_016624705.1. Classification (NCBI taxonomy): domain Bacteria; kingdom Pseudomonadati; phylum Pseudomonadota; class Gammaproteobacteria; order Moraxellales; family Moraxellaceae; genus Acinetobacter; species Acinetobacter sp. S40. Next base: position 670 of record NZ_JACVTU010000009.1, on the reverse strand, counting down.
GGTGGTACGATGCTTGAAGGGCCAATTGGCAGTATCGCGTCGGCACATGCTTTTAGTACCTTTGAAACGCTAGAGTTTGGTACGGAATTATTTGGTCCATTATTATTGACTGAAGATATTCTTAAAACACCGTTACAATATGAAAACTTCGAGTTGGTTGTACCACAGGCATCAGGCTTGGGAATCGACATTGATGAAGATAAAATTGAACAATTGCGCCGTCATTAAGGAAGAAGGAATTAGACATGTTATTTCAAGTACGTATGGATGTACATTTACCTATTGATATGCCTGTAGAGCAAGCGAATCAAATTAAATCGGTGGAAAAAGCCTATTCACAAGATCTACAGCGTCAAGGTAAATGGCGTCATATTTGGCGAATTACGGGTCAGTATTCCAATATTAGTATTTTCGATGTTGAAAGTAATGAAGAATTACACAACATTTTGCAGGGGTTACCGCTTTATCCTTACATGAATATTGAAGTGATGCCACTTAATCGCCATCCATCCTCTATTCGTGATGATGATCGTTAAGCAACGATAGATGTGGATGTCAGGTTTATAGATTCTTTTTATAGTCCTTCTTTATTTTTCGTTTTCACCTAAAGGTTGATGACATGATAGATAAAAGTGCAGCGACCCTACCGGAAGCGCTTTCCCAGATTAAA
>NZ_JACVTU010000008.1:0-158517 GCF_016624705.1 Acinetobacter sp. S40 | reverse complement strand
TGTGACTTTTGCAGTAGGATCATCAACCGTTCCATGCAATGCAGGTGTATTATCATTACTCAATTGGGTAGAAACCGTAACTTTTGGAGGAATGTGATCAGAATTATCAACTGGAGTAGGACCACTATTTCCACCACCCCCTCCGCTACTACCAAGCGCTGCCGCAATAGCACCAACAGCAGCTACACCGCCCACCCAAGCCCACGGGCTAATAGCATTACCATGTTCGTCATATAATAAAGGTTCAACATTATTTAATGGTTCATAGACCACAGGATTAACGGTATTGCCTTGTGCATCGACAAATTGAGCCCACATTAATTTATTTGGTGCATCTTCAAATACAAGGCTATTGTTAGTGGCAGTCTGGGTACTGAAAAAATCCTGAATAATGATTTTTTCCCCATTTTTTAATTCAACTACCGCACTTGTTCCATCTCTAGTAATTGAATTTACTTCACTAGAAGGTGTTTTAATTAATACAACAGATGCTTCTGTTAATTTAACGGTGCTGGCAGTGGTGTCAGTGACGGTTGCATGACTTGCTTTAGCTATAATTTGTATTTCAGACATGTTCATATTCCTTATTTATAAAAATATTGGGGCTTTATTTGTAATTATTTCACTGTCATATCTTTAATTTTAAAATGAGAGATACTTCAGTTTTTATATAAATATTATTTAAAACCTAAAATTAAAAAAATAAAATATGCAAAAAATTACACATTACAAAGATTATGATAATTACATCACCTTAACACTTAAACAAAAATCCAAATGATTGTTTAATAAAATTATTTTTTTAAAAGAATAAATATTGTTCACACTTTATATACCTTTTCGATACAAATAATACACTATAACTTTCATTATTATTTAGAAAAACTTTAATTTAATTATTTTAGCTTTAATGTTATTTAACAAATTAACTATTAAATTAATTCTTTCTAATCTATTTATTTAAAAATCATAAATAAAAGGGTTAAAAGCTTACACACGTTAAACATTTAACCCCATAAATATTATTACTTATGTAATTACTTAGAAATTATCAGGATTTTCTAAACGTTTCACTTCTTCGATTTTGTTAGGATTATGCACGGATGTAATTCCATCGTCTGATTTTTTATCAATAATGACTTCGGGATTATAAATTGTAATTGTTTCAACTCCATTGGCATCTTCTCCTACAATATATTTAAAACCTCTACGATTCATTTTATGACATAGTTGTTGATACCAACCTTTAAAGCCTTGTTTTTCTTCGTTTGGGTTATAATAAAAAGCATTCATTACTGCTGGTAAACCCAAACCGCAAACCACTCCTGAAAGTAATACACTAATAAAAGTATAACCGATTAAAATACTACTATATTCACGTAATTCTGGAACATTTGCGACAGCAAGTATTAATGCTAATGAAATACCCCCACGCACTCCTCCCCAAGACAATATTGTCAAACTACCGTTATAACTCTTTGTTCTAAATGCAGGAAAAAAGGAAAAAGATAAAAAATTTGCAGCAAATCTAGAAATATGTAGTGCAATAAAAGCAATAATCCCACCCAAAATCATACTTGCATTTAAATCTAGAATAAAAAGTTCAAGACCAATTAATGTGAAAAGAAAAGAATTAATAATCCCTTCAACAGTATGCCAAAAATGATTTACTTCACGTATTTCGCGTTCCTGCAATATTTCTTTCCATTTATTTCCGACAATCAAACCACCAATCACACAGGCAATCGGTGCAGATGCATGCGCAAATAGTGCCACTAAATATGATCCACACGCGAGTAAAGCTGTAGTTAAAATCAGCGACTCCATTTCATGTTTCCCACGGAGTAAGCGCAAAATTGCTACACCAAATGCCCAGCCAATCAACGCCGCAACCACAATCTCATAAACAAAGCTTTCTAAAGTATGCACTAATGAAAAATGCTCGCCTTGTAGGACATTCAATAACGTCATAAAGACTGCAATACACATGGCATCATTAAATAATGACTCACCTTCTAGTTTGACAATTAAATGGTGAGGTGCTCGAACTGAACTAAGTACCCCTTTAATTCCTATGGGATCTGTTGCACCCAATGCCGAACCTAAAAGTAATAACACCAGAATTGGAACAGGATTCCCGATTAAAAATTGAAATCCATATAAAAGACCTGCAAAAAATATCGCACAAAGTAACAAAGCAATGGTGGCAAGAATCCCAATCGGTTTCCAGTGATTCCTTAAATCTGAAATTTTAAATTTGAGTGCCGATGAAGTTAAAATAAAACAGATTACCCCATTAATTAAAAAATCATAAAAATCAATACCACGAACCGCTTCTTCAATGTTATGAATATTAATCGTAATAAATTGGTTGCCTTGAAGTAGATTTGCCCCCCATTGCAAAATAAAAACTAAAACAGCGGAAACGATAGGCACCCCAATGGCTTGAGGAAAATCTAAAATTCGCTTATTGAACATTGTGGTTGCAATTGACAGTGCAAATACCACGCTAAGTGCCTGTAGTAAAAAATAATTACCCATAAAAGTCCTTCACTTATTACAGGAATAACCGAAACCTCTTTCAATTATTTCTAATAAAAATACAAATCAAAATGTCATTTCAAAGTAATGATAATTTTAACGAAAAGTTTCGTATAATCTGTGAAATAATTAATTTTTTTAACATAAAACCTTATTCTGAAATGCATATGGTTTTTTCCAGAGCCCCTTCAGCTTATGATGGATGCTGTTAAAATTTATCTTTTTCAATATTTCCCACTCTTTTGTAGATGACTATGCATCAAACTATTAAGAAAGTATTTCGCTTAAGTCTGGCGATTTGTATTTTTGTGATTACAGCTGCGTTAGTGATTACTTGCGTTGTAAAGGCAGAAGATATTTTAAAAGGCACTGAAGCCTATCAAAGCCGAAAAGTCATCCAATTTGATACAGATGCAAATCATCAATATATTTTAATGTCGAATAATCAGAGGCCAGATCAAGCAGCTCTAATCGTTTTGAAAGATCAGGGTTATATGGCTAAGCTCAGTTGCGAACACTATCTAGCAACTGTTTGTACAGATCAATACAATCTGTTTAGCACACGTTATCTCCACAAAGCGACCATTCAGTCAATCGGAAATTATTTTTATTTCCAAAACCTTCAATGGATTGATATTCAAAATAATCAATCCACTTCACTGACCTGGTCACAACAGGATATTCAACAATTTTATCAAAATGATATCAACAATTTAAAATACATTTTAGGGGCACTAATTTTATTTTCATTCAGCGGATTATACGTTTGTTATCGAATCCTACGTAATTTTAAAACATTCATTCATTAAGTCGGTCAAATTCAAAGAGAGGCTCAAAAACAATGATTTGACCAACAATTTTTACTTAATGACTCAAATTTTTGATAAAAATACAAATGAAAACTAGCTCAAATTTAATCATATAACACTCCAAAAGTTTAAGGATTGCATCGTTAAATTTGAGCCAATATCAGTCCTTATTATTTTGTTGCATAAAATCGGTCAGTAATGGTTTGAATACGCTGGGCGTAACTTTTTACTGTTTCGATATCGCCTTGTGGAATTTCATCTACACTAGCATCAGAGGGAGTTTGAATAAGTGCACCGACTGAACCGCCCAGATTATTGATATCCTGACGAGTTGCTGTCTTGGTATTTGCAGGTAATAACCCTAAACTAACCCAAATACCACCATGTTGTGATGCCAATGTCTGGAACTGAATTAGAGTGACTTGCTTGTCACCATTAAGACTAGCACTGTTGGTAAAACCACCAAAAATTTTATCTTGCCATGTGCGTGTAAACCATTTTTTAGAGGTGGCATCAGCAAATTTTTTAAATTGCCAAGGTGCAGCCGCCATATAAGTCGGCGCAGCAAAAACAATCGCAGCGGAATCATCCAGTATCTGCCAGTCTTGTTCTTTGATATCACCTTCTTGATTAATTTCGATCAGATTTGCACCTATCTGGGCTGCAAAAGTTTCAGCTAGAACTTGAGTATGACCATAACCAGAAAAATAAACGAGAGATACATTCGCCATCAGAAATGCTCTATTTGCATGAAGATAGTTTAATGATATATTTTAGAAACTAGGTGTCAATTAGTTACCAATAAGTAACTTATCATTTTATGGCGGAATACTTACATAAAGTCTACAATTTAGGAGTGCTATGATGGATTGTGCGTTCAACTATAATGTTTATAGCCAGCATTGCCCTGCTCGCTTATTCTTTGAAAAAATTGCAGATAAATGGGTTTTGCTTATTTTAAATGTATTAGAAGAACAACCGATTCATTTCAATCTACTCAAAAAAAAGATTGAAGGAATTTCTCCAAAAGTTTTATCACAAAAACTTAAGATATTGGAACGTGATGGATTTATTATCCGTCAAGTACAAGGTACAGCACCCATTCGAGTCGAATATCGCTTGACTGATTTGGGTCGCGATGTGTCCAAAACAGCATTACAATTAAAAGGATGGGCTGAAACACATATTGAAGCTGTACTCAAGGCACAAAAAAATTATGATTCAACTCAAGGTATAAGCGCATAATATAAAGAACTTTGTAACGCTAAGTCTTTAATTATAGTTGATCTATAGCCAACACGATCAACCCATACTAGCGCTTACAAGAGTATACGGGAATACGGTGAGTACGACCAATTCTTCGATGAAAACAAGAAAATAGTCTTGCAATTAGATGAGTACCGAACACACCTTTACCTTCTGCTTAGAAATCCAAATCGACTTAGAGTCAATGGTCTATTCAGTTGGTAAAAGCATACGTTTTAATGTCCATGCACAATATTCGGACAGGGATCAAATTAAAATTTTGAAAAGATCCAACGTTAACTGAAGTGCTATGGATGGCGAAGTTTGGTTTAAATATCCTGATAGTTATACCATTGTGACAAAAAATTATGAGGATATTTAAACTGTTTCCTTACGACAAAGGCCGAAAACCTTGTTGTCGCCACGCCTCATAAACAATCACTGCGGTGGCATTTGATAAATTCAAACTACGTGAATTTTCAGCCATAGGTAAACGTATCCAGTTTTTCTGAGGAAACATTAAACGCACAGATTCAGGCAAACCACGGGTTTCAGGCCCCATCAGTAATGCAACTGGACGATTTAAATCCACCGTGTGAGGCGTAGCACTGCCTTTGGTGGTAAGTGGAAAAATATCAGATTCAGTAATACCTTGCGAATTTAGAAATTCAAGACATTGTTCAATGTTATCCCAAAGCTTCATCCGTGCATATTCATGATAATCTAAGCCCGCACGTTTCAGCTTTTTATCATCAAGTTCAAAGCCTAAGGGCCTAATCAAATGCAATTGTGCCCCTGTATTGGCACATAAACGAATGATATTACCGGTATTAGCGGGAATTTCAGGCTCAAACAATACAACGTGGATCACGAAATTTCTCGACTTATATTAAGGATAAACAGTAAATATTTAACCAGCATTAACCAATGTCTCTTTTGTTATTCACCGCGGAACAGCTTTAAAATCATGAGGTTTATCATTCAAAAAGTCTGTAATTAGCTTGGTTGAAGATGAATGTTCAAACAGACCACTTTAACTGCTCTCGCAATGTAACCACTTCACCAATGATAGTCAAAGTAGGCGCATGGATTTGATACTCTGTGACTTTGGATGCAATATCAGCCAAGGTACCCACCACAACTTTCTGCTCAGGTGTTGTACCTTTAGAGATTAACGCTACAGGCATATCACTGCGTTGACCATGTGCAATCAACTGCTGACAAATATGTTCAAGCCCTAATAATCCCATATACAGTACAAGCGTTTGATTTTCATAAATTAGTTCATTCCAAGGTAGTTCTGGTGACCCCTCTTTCAAATGCCCTGTCAAGAAACGTACGCTTTGCGCATAATCACGATGCGTCAGAGGGATACCCGCATAAGCAGCACAGCCAGATGCCGCGGTAATGCCCGGTACCACCTGAAAAGAAACGCCCGAAGCAAATAGCTCCTGAATTTCCTCACCACCACGTCCAAAAATAAAAGGGTCGCCGCCTTTTAAACGGCACACTCGCTTACCTGCCTGCGCATATTTGACCAATAAAGTATTAATATCCTCTTGCGGTACGCTATGGTTAGAACGGGCTTTACCGACATAAACCTTTTGTGCATCACGACGACAGAGTTCTAAAATCGGTTGAGAGACTAAACGATCATAAATCACCACATCTGCCTGCTGCATTAAACGTAAGGCTTTTAAGGTCAATAACTCAGGATCACCTGGCCCAGCCCCGACCAAATAAACCTCACCTTTGGGTGTAGTCCAATCGGAAAGTGCTTGAGTCATCATTTGATTAGCTGCATCCAGATTGTCATTAAACACCTGTTCTTTGAGCGGGCTAATGTACAGCTCTTCCCAAAAAATACGGCGTTCATCTGGATTAGTAATTTGTGCTTTGACACGGTTACGCCATTGCCCAGAAAACTCAGCCAGCTTACCCATGCCATGTGGCACCAGTGTCTCAATCTGTGTACGGAGCTGACGTGATAACACGGGTGAAGCACCGTTAGATGCAACCGAAATCAATAAAGGTGAACGATCAATAATCGCAGGCATCATAAAACGACAATTGGGAATGTCATCGACACTATTTACTAACAGATTTCTCATCTCTGCCTGCTCAAACACCCTTCGATTGACAGCAGCATTGCTAGTTGCAGCAATCACTAAACGATAGCTTTGATCAAGATCAATATCTTCAAATGCTTTTAAATGGAACTTGCCTTTACTTTGTTCAACCAATGTCTTGAGTTGATCTTCAATTTCAGGTGCAATCACATCTAAAATTGCGCCTGCTTTAAGCAATAATAGCGCTTTTCGGTAAGCGATATGCCCCCCACCCACGATCAGACAACGTTGCTGTTGCAACTTGAGTGAAATTGGAAAAATTTCCACAGCCGACCTCTACATCAATATTTTGGGTGGGTTAAAGCAAAAATCATGCACAAAATCGATTAATCGATATAAGATGCACCGCCCATATAAGCACGTAATACTTCTGGGATCTCAATCGAACCATCGGCTCGTTGATAATTTTCCATTACGGCCAAAAGAGTACGACCTACTGCTAAACCAGAGCCATTTAAGGTATGTACTAATTCAGTTTTCTTTTGGTCCGCACGGTAACGCGCCATCATCCGACGTGCTTGAAAATCACCCATATTTGAACAGCTAGAAATCTCTCGATACGTATTTTGGCTTGGCACCCACACTTCTAAATCATAAGTTTTAGTGGAACCGAAACCCATATCACCGCCACAAAGTAAAATTTTACGATAGGGTAAGCCCAATGCCTGTAAAACTCCTTCCGCATGGCTTGTCAATTCCTCTAATGCCTGCATCGAATTTTCTGGTTTGACGATTTGCACCATCTCTACTTTGTCAAACTGATGTTGACGAATCAGGCCACGGGTATCTCGTCCATAAGAACCTGCTTCACTTCGGAAACATGGTGTGTGTGCTGCATATTTAAGAGGTAAACGATCTGCATCAATGATTTCGTCGCGCACAAAGTTCGTCACTGGTACTTCGGCAGTAGGTATCAAATAATATTCTTTTTCACCTTGTAACTTGAATAAATCTTCTTCAAATTTGGGTAACTGACCTGTGCCACGTAATGAATCGGCATTGACCAAGTACGGCACATACGCTTCCGTATAACCATTTTTTAAGGTATGCGTATCTAGCATAAATTGTGTTAAAGCGCGTTGTAAACGAGCCAATGGTCCTTTCAATACACTAAAGCGTGAGCCTGTTAGCTTGGTTGCAGTTTCAAACTCAAGACCACCCATCCACTCGCCTAGATCGGTATGATCTTTAATTTCAAAATCAAATTGACGTGGTGTACCCCATTTTGAGATTTCCACATTGTCATTTTCATCCTTACCCGCTGGTACAGATTCATCCGGCAAGTTTGGAATACTTAAGGCTTTTTCTTCAATTTCGGCTTGTAATTCTGCCAAAGCTACTTCCGCAGCTTTAATTTCATCTCCGATAGCTTGCATACGTGCCATAATGTCAGATGCATCACCACCTGCTTTTTTTATCTGCCCTACCTGTTTAGCACCAGAATTACGTTCTGCTTGTAAGCTTTCAGTTTTGGATTGAAGTTCTTTACGGCGGACTTCCAAAGATGCCCATTCAGCAGGGTCCAATTGCACACCACGTTTTGCCAAAGCCTGATTTACAGCTTCAATATTATTTCTGAGTAATTTTGGGTCGATCATAGTCAATCATAAGTTGAAGAGAAGAAACTGCCTATAGTGTAAGTGCTTCACAGCAAAAAATATAGTCACCGTTAAGTGACTATATTTATAAATCATGATTTTTAGCTTCTAGACATTTGTTATTCTTTAGGTAGCAGTGGCTGACTAGGTAAATACTCAGGTTTTACCACATCTGTTGCCTGATCGTAAGGCAATGTCAATTCAGTTAGACCCTCGGCATAAGAAGCTAATTCATAGAGTGGATAAACAAAAACGATACCTTCATTGCCATAATAAAAATTATCACTCAATTGTAATTTATCTTTTTCAATATTATGTTCTTCTAGCCAACTTTGATTATAGCTGTACAAACGATCACGCACTGTTGTGTCGCTTCCCTCTTTAAGCAAATCTGCAACGCTCACTCGTTTTTTCTTATTCAAATCAAAAATAACATATTCCTCATGATGCATCCCATGGGCAGCACCCGCCGAATAAGTATAGGTATATAATTGAAACGAAGCCAAATTGTAATTTTGTCCTAGATAACGCACAAATATAGTACTTTCACCCTCCTGCGGCATTCCCTCAGGCAGTTTGACTTGTTGATCCTGAATATTATCAAAAGCATTTGGATCAGCTTTCTTGATCCGATTCATAAAATACTCATTGATCCAAGGCTGATTGGTTTCTACAGTCTGAAAATGGTATTCGGTACAGCCATCTTCAAGACAAAGCTTATTTTTTGGCAATTTAACTGCAACAACTTTGGATTGGATAACAGGAATACTGACTTTTTCAACTTTAGTTTCTGTCGAGGTTTCCTTTTTGCTGTCTGTTTTTGGTTGACAACCTACAGTTAAAAATACAGCACTTAAAAATGGCAGAATTAATAATGTTTTTTTAAAGTGTCGTGCAGACATTGCCGCCCCTTTTGATCGTTTTCGATGTTCATTTTTATCTACTATACAAAGCTCTATTTATACTGAACATTGAAAATATGTATCTATTTGATCAACCCATAACAAATTAACCGCCCAAAATGAGCGGTTAATTTAAATAATATTGAAAAATTAGCTAAAAATTATTGGTCAATAATATCGGTACCTTTTGGTGGCGTAAAATTAAACGTCCCCGCAGGAATAGATGGATTTAGTTTCACATTATTAAACCTTACATACGTTGTTTGACCAAGAGAATCCTGCAAGATCATCAAACTTGGCGCTTTATTTGCACCAAAACTAATCGTTAGGCTTTGAAAAGCCCCTTCACTATCTTTTGGATATAAAGTGTAGTAGGTTTTGCTACTATCAGGCTGAGTCACACGATACGACTGCATAATCTGATTAGTATTCCCAGATAATAATAAAGCAGGCGTATTAGCAACCTGATCATCCAAATTTTGGCGAACAGCTTGCTGTAAATCAGGGTCATAAATCCAGACGGTTTTACCTGTTGTAGCAATAGTTTGTTTTGAAGGCGACGTGGTTTCCCAGAAGAATTTACCAGGACGCTCCACTTTCATCACACCTGTAAACGTCTGATTCATATGTTGCGCAGTCAAACCTTTATTTTTTGGTGTACGCGTATTATTTGTCGCTTTAGTGGTTTGCTCAAAATTGGCAGATAAACTTTGCATACCGCTCAATTGTTTCACAAGGTTTGAGGTTGCTTGTTGTTCCGACGCTGCCGTGGCTGCAAAAGTATTTACACTCATTACAGGTGCAACCACACTTGCCGTTAAAGTTAATCCATATGCCACTTTTTTTACGGAATTCATAAAATAAAACCTCTAATCAGTTTTTACTGTTATGTAGATATCTTACTGTTTTTGAAAACTAAAACTGTGGAGAAACACATATATTTTGTGTAATTACTGTCTCCAAGAACAATTTTATGTACAAAAATCACAGCATTATGAAGAAAATAATAAGATAAAGATATTCACTCAGATGAATGTTTAATTCAGCAACATACTAAAAATTAAAATACAGTGTTCTATTATGTGGACTGACCCCGTCTTAATAAAACAACTATGCTCCTCCTAATAATACATTTAAAAAATAATGGAGTTCCCCCATGAAAAGCCTAGCATTTATTCATCGTAATAGTACCCGTTTTTCAGTCGGTGATTTCTATCCGGTACTTTCTGTATTTTCTTATCAGGAACTTGGCAATACAACTTCACCATTTTTATTGCTAGATCATTTAGGGCCAGGAACATTAGTGCCAGCGGATAAAAGACGCGGTGTAAATCAACACCCACATCGTGGTTTTGAGACCGTCACCCTAATGTTCGAAGGCGAACTAGAACATCGCGATTCATCAGGCGGTGGCGGTATAATTGCAAAAGGTGATGTGCAGTGGATGACCGCCGCTTCAGGGGTCATGCATCGTGAACAATTTAGTCCTGCTTTCCGCGAGCGTGGAGGTGCATTTGAAATGGTGCAACTTTGGATCAATTTACCAGCCAAATATAAGATGACCGAGCCGCGCTACCAAAGTTTAAAGAGTCGCGACATTCCAACTATCAAGCTTGAGCATGATGCAGGCACAGTTCGAGTCATTGCTGGCCAATATCAACAAATCCATGGCCCTGCATTGACCTATAGCCCGATAAGCGTTTTAGATATTCAATTGCATCAAGGACAAAGCACCATTTTATCTGCGCAAGAAGGTGAAACAACACTGATTTATTTGCGGAGTGGACAAATACGATTTACGCAACACGATGATGTATTAGATGAACAAGGATTGGCCGTTATGTCAAATACTGGAAAAGATTTAAGAATCACTGCTCTACATAACAGTAAGCTACTTTTGCTTTCAGGACAGCCCCTTAATGAACCGATCAATGGTCATGGGCCATTTGTAATGAATAGTTATGATGAAATTCTGCAAGCCTATGATGACATTAAACATCATCGATTTATTCGTACGCCAGCAAAAGAAACCAACTCATCCTTGTAAACTGCAAATCCTAGCTGTAAAAAAACCCGCAAAATGCGGGTTTTTTAACTATTTCAACTTATACAGTTTCAACAGTTACATAGCGACGGCCAAATTGACCTTTCACTTCAAACTTTACTACGCCATCAGCAGTAGCAAATAAAGTATGATCACGACCCATACCTACGTTTGCACCAGCGTGGAACTCAGTACCACGTTGACGAACAATGATGTTACCAGCAGTTACTGATTGACCACCGTAGATTTTAACACCTAACATTTTAGGATTCGAATCACGACCGTTTTTAGTCGATCCACCAGCTTTTTTAGAAGCCATGTCTATTACTCCTCGTGATTAGCCTGCAATACCAGTAATTTTCAACTCGGTAAACCATTGACGGTGACCTTGTTGTTTACGGTAGTGTTTACGACGACGCATTTTGATGATGCGGATTTTGTCGTGACGACCATGACCAACCACTTCTGCAGTTACTTTTGCGCCAGCAACAACTGGAGCACCGATTTGAATGCTATCACCGTTTACAACCATTAATACGTCATCAAACGTAATAGTTGAACCAGTTTCAGCTTTCAACAATTCAACTTTAAGGGTTTCACCCTCAACTACACGGTGCTGTTTACCACCGCTTTGGATTACTGCGTACATGAATGTACTCCAACCAAGCCCGTGTCGTCGTGCCGATAAAGGGATATATCGATCTTAAAACGAACGCCACTGGGATGTATAAGGCGAAAGATTTTAAGGGATAACTTGGCAAACAACAAGTATTTTGATGCAAAAATACTCAAGCTAAAACAAAAAACATGAAGAAAACCACTTAAGCTTTATGATCGGCTGAATCAATCTAGTATTTCGTTTGAATATGTGTAAAATCACAAATAAGGTTTAAAAAACAAATTGCTACTATAAAACCACTCAACATGGAGTTTCTTCCTAAAGTTGACTCAATGACACTCAACATGAAACGGTCATACAAGGTCTGCAATGTATGAAGTCATCTTTTGTCATTCATTTGAGTTTAAGATTTTATAGCTTTAATACATTTAGCAAATTACCAATATTTTGATGAGGTTTCCTTTCATATGGCCATCGATTTTAAGCAAGATATACTCGCGCCTGTCGCTAACGACTTTGCTGTGATGGACAAATTTATTAATGAAGGCATTACCTCCAAAGTTGCTTTAGTCATGGCCGTAAGTAAACATGTGGTCGAAGCAGGTGGCAAGCGGATGCGCCCCATCATGTGCTTGCTTGCAGGCAAAGCTTGTGGTGTTGAGGACTTAGAGCATCATCGCAAATTAGCTGCAATTATTGAAATGCTACATACCGCAACGCTGGTTCATGATGATGTAGTAGATGAATCAGGATTACGCCGTGGACGTCCTACTGCAAATGCGACCTGGAATAACCAAACAGCAGTATTGGTAGGCGATTTTCTTATTTCACGTGCTTTTGACTTGTTGGTCGATCTCAATGATATGGTCTTACTCAAAGACTTTTCGACTGGAACCTGTGAAATTGCAGAAGGTGAAGTGCTTCAGCTTCAATCTCAACATGATCCCGACACGACTGAAACGACTTATTTAAATATTATTCACGGTAAAACCTCTCGCCTGTTTGAACTGGCAACTGAAGGTGCAGCGATATTAGCCAATACACCACAACACCGTGAGCCTTTGCGTCATTTTGCAGGTCATTTTGGCAATGCTTTTCAGATTATTGACGATATTTTGGACTATACCTCTGATGCAGACACCTTAGGTAAAAATATTGGTGATGACTTGATGGAAGGTAAACCGACTCTGCCACTTATCGCCGCTTTACAAAAAACTACTGGCGAAGAACATGATATTATTCGTAAAAGTATCTCCACAGGGGGCATTAGTCAGTTGGAGCAAGTCATCCAGATTGTGCAAAACTCTGGTGCTTTAGAGTATTGCCGTACTCGTGCTGAACAAGAAACTCAAGCTGCGCTTAATGCTTTAAATCAATTACCTGACAGCGAAGCGCGTCAGGCTTTAACTAACCTTACTTTAATGGCTTTACATCGAATTCAATAACCTTTTGCCTATGCATATAAATTTATCTGATCTATATACTCAAATGCAGCAACAGCTTGATCATAACCAAGCTGTTTTAGATGAAAATATTATTATTGAGCTGGTCAATCGTATCCGTCCAGCAGACACTAAAGATCAAGATGACATTAATGCCAAATTTGATGCATTTTTAGAATCTTTACTCATTACACCTGATGCAGCTAATACCTTACAAAGCTTTCTATTACGGCTAATCAATCAATATAAACAAATCAGTTTATATGCTGACAGCGGTATTTTATCTTTAGATGGTTTTTGGAACCAGTTAGTTAAACGTTTGGGGGCACATTTTTTACCCTTAATTCAGGATGATCTTGATCTTAGTACATTGATTGGCAAAGTATTTCACCAACGCAGTGATAAATACTGGCTAAATGCAATCGATCAAAAACGTTGGCATACACTTTTTGAACTCATTGGCCAAAGTAATAGCAATATCGATGAAAAACGCGCTATTCAGGATCAAATGATTAAAGCGATTACGGTTTTATCCTACCGAATTAGTGGTATTGGCTTATATCCTGAATTTATTAATGCGCAACCTGAGCTGACCGAATACGAATCCCCTTTTCTGGTACAAAATCGTGAAGTCATCGATTTTATTGAAAAATTCAAAAAGCAACATTATACCGGTCACGAAATTGCCGTACTTGAACCACCCGATGCCTCTCAGGCCTTTGTTATGTTTGAGCAATGTCGAGAGGTCGTTTTAAAAATACGACGTGCTACCAAACGTATTGGAGTAAGTCTAAGTCTCACTTATCTGTTGTCTTTGCTCGAACAATGTCTGGATCGAATTGAATTACTCTTAAACATTATGGTTGGAGATGCTCAAACTCGCTATATGTCGATGGGTGAGTTTCTCGAAGACATTACAGAGGCACATTACAGCGAAAAAAGTGTACGCTCACTGATGACTACAAACAGTGAGTTGATCGCTTTACAAGTGACTGAAAATGCCAGTCGTACAGGTGAACACTATGTAAGTACTGATAAAAAAGGCTTTGTTGAAATGTATAGAGCCGCCGCAGGTGCTGGCGTCATTATTGCAACAATGGCTACACTTAAAATTTTAGCAGCACGATTAACCCTTGCCCCGTTGATGCATGCTTTTATTTATAGCATGAACTATTCACTGGGCTTTGTTCTGATTCATGTTTTACATTTTACAGTTGCGACCAAACAACCGGCGATGACAGCAGCGGCACTTGCCTCTACCGTACAACAACGTAAAGGTTCCCGAACTGCCCAAATAGCAGAACTTGCTGCCTTGATTATCAACATTATCAGGACTCAGTTCGTTGCGATTTTAGGAAATATTTCCATTGCCATACCTACGGCTGCACTGATTACTTATCTTTGGCAATACTTTTTGGATGAGCCTTTGCTCACACATGCCAAAGCCAACGCCCTATTGCATAGTCTAAATCCATTTACCTCTCTTGCTATTCCACATGCAGCCATTGCTGGGGTCTGTTTATTTTTATCAGGTTTGCTTGCAGGCTATTTCGATAACATGGCTGTTTATCGTAAGGTTGGCCCGCGTCTTAAAGCACATCGACGCTTAGCAAACTGGATGGGGCAAGAACGTTTAAATAAATTTGCAGATTATATTCAACTCAATCTTGGTGCACTCTCTGGTAATTTTATTTTCGGCATTATGCTCGGAAGCATGGGGACTCTAGGCTTTATTTTAGGCTTACCCCTCGATATTCGCCATATTGCTTTTGCCTCTGCCAATTTTATACAGGGTTTAATGTGTGTTAATGGTCCACCCGATGTGGGCCTGATCATCGTGTCATTTATGGGGGTATTGCTGATTGGTTTAACTAACCTCTTTGTGAGTTTCTCATTGACTATTATTGTCGCTTTACGTGCACGTCGCGTCCGCTTTGAACAATGGAAACCTTTGGCTAAACTGGTTGTGACGCATTTTTTAACCCGTCCAAGTGACTTTTTCTGGCCACCACAGCAACCGCTTGAAGTAGATGATGGAACACCAAAATCAGGTTCAACACACTAGACAAATTATCATGATGATGGAGAAAATGTGCCAAAAATCACTTAAAATTGTTATCTTTATGTGCTGATTGTTAAATATTTTTCGAAAAGAAATTAGTATAAATAACCTAGACTTGAAAAAAAGTGTACTGACGAGTACACTTCAAGAACATATTCCAACCGATGAGCTTGGTTAAACTGAAGGTTATAAAATATGCCTTACCTAATACTTTGTATTGGTTGCATTTTATTTTTATTGAGTGTGTTTGGCTTATATTCTCCCTTCATTTCAGGATTTGATTTACATGCAGTTCAAACCCTGAGTGAACACCGAAATAAGGTGCTTGATCAAGTTATTATTGTTCTGGCTTATCTGGGTGGCATGCCATTTGTATTATTTTTTACATCAGTCTGGTGTTTATGTTGCGCTTGGTATAAAAAGTATTCAACACTCATCTTCATTTTAATGGGGATCAGCGGCAGTATTGCTTTAGGATGGTTGTTAAAGTGGTGTTTTAATCGGCCCAGACCGCCAGAGATTTACCATCTGGTGCAAAATTATGGTGCGTCATTTCCCAGTGCCCATAGCGTCTATGCCGCCACATTTGCCAGTTTAATAATGTTGATTTCTCAGAACCATTTCCAAAAAGTGTATTTCATGGGGGCCTCCTGTTTATGGTTGCTTTTTATGGGGTTATCCAGAATTTATGCTGGGGTTCATTATCCTACGGACGTTCTAGCGGGATGGAGTATTGGTTTTATTTGGATCTCACTGCTTTGGCTCTGGTTACAAAGTAGGTTGGACAACAACAAATTATTTGTTAGATAAAAATCTAAACGAGGTGGAACAATGATGTCTGCAAAGCTTTGGGCTCCAGCCCTTACTGCTTGCACATTAGCAGCAAGTATCGCACTTGTTGGCTGTAGCAAAGATCCCAAAAATGCGCAGCAAGCTGGTGCAGCTCAGCAAATGCCCCCTACTGAAGTCGGCGTGCTTGTTGCACAGCCACAAAGTGTCGAGCAAACGGTTGAGCTTTCTGGGCGTACAACAGCCTATCAAATTTCTGAAGTACGTCCTCAGACTAGCGGTGTGATTCTGAAGCGTTTATTTACTGAGGGAAGTTATGTTCGTGAGGGTCAGTCATTATATGAACTGGATTCACGGACAAACCGCGCCACTTTAGATAATGCCAAAGCAGCATTGTTGCAACAGGATGCAAATCTAAGCTCACTTAAGACCAAAATGAATCGTTATAAACAACTGGTTTCAAGTAATGCTGTTTCAAAGCAGGAATATGATGACCTAGTGGGTCAAGTGAATGTTGCAGAAGCACAAGTTGCCGCGGCCAAAGCACAAGTTAAAAATGCTGAAGTTGATTTAGGTTATTCGACCATTCGCTCACCAATTTCTGGGCAATCTGGTCGTTCTTCTGTCACTGCGGGTGCTTTAGTTACAGCAAATCAGACTGATCCTCTAGTCACAATTCAGCAACTTGATCCGATTTATGTCGATATTAATCAATCCAGTGCAGAACTATTACGTTTACGTCAAAAGTTAAGCAAAGGTAGTCTGGACAATAGTAATAATACCAAAGTCAAACTGCGCCTTGAAGACGGATCGACTTATCCAGTAGAAGGACACCTTGCTTTCTCTGATGCGAGTGTAAGCCCAGATACAGGTACAGTAACTTTGCGTGCAGTCTTCTCAAACCCAAATCATTTATTACTTCCAGGTATGTATGCCACTGCCCAGATTACGCAAGCAGTTATTCCAAATGCATATCTAGTACCACAACAGGTCGTCACACGTACACCAACTGGACAGGCTGTTGCTATGCTGGTTAATGAAAAAGGTGTCGTAGAATCTCGTCAAATCGAGACTGTAGGTGTACAAGGTAGTAGCTGGATTGTGACCAGTGGTTTAAAAACAGGTGACAAGATCATTGTTGATGGGATAGCAAAAATTAAAGAAGGCCAGCAAGTTTCTGCAAAACCGTATCAGGCGCCTGCAGCTCAAACTGGCACTCAACCGCAAGCCCCAAATGCAAAAGCAAATGCTGAAAATGCAAAACCAGTTGAACAGAACAAAGCTCAATCTGAACAAAAAGCTACTTCAAATACATAAGGGGTAGACTGAATGGCTCAATTTTTTATTCATCGTCCCATCTTTGCATGGGTGATCGCGTTGGTGATTATGTTGGCGGGGATTATCACGCTAACAAAAATGCCAATTTCACAGTATCCAACGATTGCACCGCCTAAAATTTCGATTTCGGCGTCTTATCCTGGTGCGTCTGCTGAAACGATTGAAAACTCAGTAACTCAGGTAATTGAGCAACAGCTTAATGGTCTGGATGGGTTGCGTTATATCAGTTCACAAAGCTTATCGAATGGTAGCGTTGCAATTGATGTTAACTTCAATCAGGGTGTAGATGCCAACATCGCGCAAGTACAGGTACAAAATAAGCTGCAAACTGCGACAGCATCTTTACCTGAAGTTGTACAGCGTCAAGGGATTACTATTAAGAAATCTGGTGCCAGTTTCTTACAGGTTATTTCTTTCTACTCGCCAGATGGTTCATTATCTGGTGCAGACATCAAAGACTATATTAATGCCAACATTAAGGATCCTTTAAGTCGTGTTCCGGGTGTAGGTGAAGTACAGGTCTTTGGTGGTCAGTATTCAATGCGCGTATGGCTTGACCCTGCAAAGCTAAATACTTACCAATTGACTCCTGTTGATGTATCTAACGCGATTCAAGCGCAAAATGCTCAAGTTGCGGTGGGTCAGGTCGGTGGTGCACCTGCTGTACAAGGCCAAGCCATCAATGCAACCATTAATGCTCAAAGCCTATTACAAACACCAGAGCAATTCCGTAATATTTTCCTTAAGAATACTACGTCGGGTGCTCAGGTTCGCTTAGGTGATGTTGCTCGAGTTGAGCTAGGTTCGGAAAACTATCAGTTCAATTCAAAATATAATGGTAAAGAAGCAGGTGGTATTGCCATCCGTCTTTCTACGGGTGCCAATGCCCTAGATACTGCCAACAATGTACAGGCAGCATTAGACAAGCTTCGTCCCAACTATCCAGCAGGATTTAAAGACGAAATTGCTTTCGATACCACACCATTCGTTAAATTATCGATTGAAAACGTGGTTCATACTTTAATCGAAGCGGTAGTATTGGTATTTATCGTGATGTTCCTGTTCTTGCAGAACTGGCGTGCGACGATTATTCCAACTCTTGCAGTTCCAGTCGTGGTTCTTGGAACTTTTGCAGTGATCAATCTGTTTGGATTTAGTATTAACACCTTGACCATGTTTGCGATGGTTCTCGCAATTGGTCTACTGGTGGATGATGCCATTGTCGTCGTAGAAAACGTCGAACGGATTATGCAAGAGGAGCATCTCGAACCTATTCCTGCAACCGAAAAATCCATGCAGCAGATTTCAGGTGCCCTGATCGGTATTACCAGTGTTCTGACTGCGGTGTTCGTACCTATGGCATTTTTTGGAGGTACCACTGGGGTTATTTATCGACAATTCTCGATTACACTCGTAACAGCCATGATCTTATCTTTGATCATTGCGCTGACCTTTACCCCGGCCCTGTGTGCAACATTCCTGAAACAACATGATCCGAATAAAGAGCAAAGCAACAATATCTTTGCGCGCTTCTTTAGATGGTTTAATAGTAGTTTTGACAAAATTTCTGGTAAATATCAAAATGGTGTAGACCGTATGACACACCATAAAATATTCTCTGGAATATTTTATGTCATCATTATTGCGATATTTGTTCTAATCTTCCGTAATTTACCAACTTCGTTCCTACCTGATGAAGATCAGGGTGTGGTCATGACGTTAATTCAATTACCACCAAATGCATCTTTAGAAAGAACAGACCAAACACTGGATAAAGTGACTGACTACTTCTTAAAACAAGAAGAGAAAAGCGTTGCCTCTATTTTTACAGTTTCTGGATTCTCGTTTACAGGTCAAGGACAAAACCAAGGTCTGGCTTTTGTACGACTTAAAGACTGGTCGGAACGAACTTCTGACGATACTCAAGTTGGCTCTATTATTGGTCGAGCTATGCGTTTGAATGGTATGGTACAAGATGCATCGATGATCTTCCCGCTTCAGCTTCCCGCTATGCCTGAGCTTGGAGTAAGTCAAGGTTTTGACTTCATCTTAAAAGATGTGGATGGTCAAGGTCACCAGAAACTTATTCAGGCACGTAATACTATTCTTGGTCTTGCATCTCAAGATAAACGTCTGATGGCTGTACGTCCAAATGGTATGGAAGATACACCTCAGTACCAGATTGAAATCGATCAAGCGAAAGCTGGTGCGATGGGCGTTAGTCTGGCAGATATCAACAATACGATGAGTATTGCTTGGGGTAGTAGCTATGTAAATGACTTTATTGATCGTGGTCGTATCAAAAAAGTTTATTTGCAAGGTGAAGCTGCCGCACGGATGATGCCAGAAGATCTAGACAAATGGTATGTAAGAAACAGTGCGGGTACGATGGTCCCATTCTCAGCCTTTACCACGGGTCACTGGACGTATGGTTCACCACGTCTGGAACGTTATAATGGCGTATCATCTGTAAACATTCAGGGGTCACCAGCAACGGGCGTAAGCTCAGGCGAAGCTATGCAGGCTATGGAAGATATCATGCAGAAACTTCCGTCGATGGGACTTTCTGGATTTGACCATGAATGGACAGGACTTTCATTAGAAGAAAGAGATTCTGGACAATCAGGTACAGCTTTATATGTGCTTTCATTGCTCATTGTATTCCTCTGCCTTGCAGCACTGTATGAAAGCTGGTCAATTCCGTTTTCTGTTATGTTGGTGGTGCCATTAGGCGTTTTAGGTGCAGTATTATTGACCTACTTTGGATTCCACATTCTGCACAATCCCAACCTTTCCAATAACATCTACTTTAGGGTGGCTATCATTGCGGTGATTGGTCTATCTGCAAAGAATGCGATTCTAATTGTTGAATTTGCTAAAGAGTTACAGGAAAAAGGCGAGGAATTGTTTGCAGCAACTATGCATGCAGCCAAAATGCGTTTACGCCCAATCATCATGACTACCCTTGCCTTCGGTTTCGGTGTTCTACCACTTGCCATCTCTTCGGGTGCGGGTGCAGGAAGCCAGCACTCAGTAGGTTTTGGTGTACTAGGTGGCGTACTCAGTTCAACACTTTTAGGTATTTTCTTTATCCCTGTATTTTATGTATGGATTCGTAGTATCTTTAAGTACAAACCAAAAACCCCAAATAATCAGGAGCAAACATCGTGATGCAAAAAGTATGGTCTATTTCGGGTCGTAGCATTGCGGTATCTGCACTTGCGCTTGCTTTGACAGCTTGTCAAAGCATGCGTGGCCCAGAACCAGTTACCAAAGCCGATATTCCTGAAAGCTATAGTTATGGTGCTTCAGGTACATCTATTGCAGAACAAGGCTACAAAGACTTTTTCTCTGACCCTCGCTTATTGCAAGTGATTGAGTTGGCTCTAGATAATAACCGTGACTTGCGTACTGCTACTTTGAATATTCAACGTGCACAGCAACAATATCAGATTACTGAAAATAATCAGTTACCTACTATTGGTGCAAGTGGTAGTGCGATTCGTCAGGTAACGCCTAGCCGTGATCCAAATAATCCTTATTCAACTTTTCAAGTCGGATTAGGTGTAACCTCTTATGAGTTGGATTTCTGGGGACGTGTGCGTAGTCTAAAAGATGCTGCGCTAGATAATTATCTGTCGACTCAAAGTGCGCGTGATGCCACACAAATTAGTCTGGTCAGTCAAGTTGCTCAGGCATGGTTAAGCTACTCTTTCGCTAGTGCGAATTTAAAATTAGCTGATCAAACCCTTAAAGCACAACTTGACTCATATAACCTGAACAAAAGACGTTTTGATGTTGGTATTGATAGTGAAGTACCTTTACGTCAGGCCCAGATTTCTGTTGAAACAGCCCGTAATGATGTCGCGAATTACAAGACCCAGATTGCACAGGCACAAAACCTGTTAAATCTGTTAGTGGGTCAAGCTGTTCCGCAGAACTTACTTCCAAATCAGCCTGTTAAATCTGTTACACGTCAAAATGTATTTGCTACAGGTTTACCAAGTGACTTGTTGAATAATCGTCCAGACGTAAAATCTGCAGAGTATCAATTGAGCGCCGCTGGTGCCAATATTGGAGCAGCAAAAGCCGCATTATTCCCAACGATTAGCCTGACGGGTTCAGCAGGTTATGCTTCGGCTGAATTAAGTGATTTGTTTAAAGGCGGTTCAGGTGCATGGTCAATTGGACCAAGCATTGATCTTCCAATCTTTGACTGGGGCACTCGACGCGCTAACATCAAGATTTCTGAAACTGACCAGAAAATTGCATTGTCTGATTATGAAAAATCAATTCAGTCTGCATTCCGTGAAGTTAACGATGCTTTAGCAACGCGTGCCAATATTGGAGACCGCATCTCTGCGCAACGTCGTCTGGTAGAAGCCACCAATACTACATATAACTTATCTAATGCTCGTTTCCGTGCGGGTATCGATAACTATCTGACTGTATTGGATGCCCAACGTTCATCTTACTCAGCAGAACAAGGTTTATTGTTACTTGAACAAGCCAATTTGAACAACCAAATTGAATTGTACAAAACTTTAGGTGGCGGTTTAAAAGAGAATTCTACCGATACCGTAGTGCATCAGCCATCTAGTGCTGACCTGAAAAAACAGTAATCTCTAAAATTAAAAAGTCCACTTCGGTGGACTTTTTATGATGAACAATTATACGTTTATTTAACTTTCATCTTACGAATCATTTTATAAAGCAAGCTTGGTGCTAATCGAGAAACCAACACTCCTAATTTCTCTTTTGCTCCCCCAACTACAATATATTCTTCTTCTTGCATCAGTGCCTTTACGACTTCCTGAGCAAACACATCTGCTTCCAAACCATTTTCAATCGCGTCATCCTGATGCCCCTGTGGCTTACCTTCACCGTTCAGGGCATTAAAGGAAACATTGGTTTTCACAAAGCCTGGAAAAATAACCGAAACGCCCACACCAAATTGGGCAATTTCAGCACGTAGGCTGTTTGCCCACATATGAATGGCTGCTTTGGCCGCTGAATAACTTGCACGATACTGAGTACCTAATAGTCCTGCAACACTCGAAACAAAAGCAATACGACCAGATTTTTGCTGAATAAATGTTGGAAGCACAATTTTGGTAAGATAGACCTGTGAAAAATAATCAATTTCCATAATCGCGCGTTCAGTTTGCATGGTTGTATCCTGAATTAATGCGCGCTGACTTAATCCTGCATTGTTAATCAACCAGTCAATTTTTCCTTTTTCTTCGAGTACTTGTACATAAGCATGCCGGATTTGAGATTCATCAGTAATATCAGCAGCAATTGAAATATGTCGTTCAGGTTTAAATAAACCAATTCTCACATTTTCCAGTTCATCGTATCGACGTGCCGTCAAAACCACTTGTGCACCCTGTAATGCACATTCTCTTGCCAAAGCCTTACCTAAACCCGATGATGCCCCAGTAATCCAGACGATTTTATTTTCAAGTGTTGTTAGCTTCGCCATATTTATTCCCTTATCAATGATTCGATCACGCTTCTTTTTGCATAAAAATTAGAAAGTGTTCAATATATTCATTTGCTGTCACAGAATCAATTTTTTCACCTAGTTTCTCAAGCCGTTTATATCCCAAATGTGTCGTCATATTAATTACCCCATTTAAGGTTTTATCGACGACCATATTAAACTTGAGTAGTTTTTTAGGCTTGCGAATGAGGCTGGTTACGCCTTCATCTACAATTTGCGTGAGTACATGAAATGCCTTAGGAACATAGCTCATTTGCCCTGCACGTACTTTTTCAATATGTGCAAAAGCTTCTTGAACTAAAATAGGATCTAATTCATAGCGTACATAAATCTGTCGATTATGTTCATTTAATAAGTCTGAAAAGTAATTCACTAAAGGGGTCAAACGTTCGTTACTAAAAAAAGAAACAGACCATGGCATATATTTACGCATGGTGTCTAAAATTTGCTGAATCACTTTTTCCGATTCTGCTGCATGTTTCTGTGCATGTGCATCATTTTTTTGTTTTTGTTGATGCAATAATTCAGCAAAAACCTGTTCAATAATCTCACAGGCAATCTCAGATAAAACGCTCCCCAATGCCTTAGACTGACTTTGTTCTGCACCCAAATTCAACTGTGTTCTAATGTTTTCAAAACGACCATGTGTCGCTTCATTAATCTTTAAAAAGACTGCATATCCCATTGCATCATCCTTAAATTCCTAACTCGTCTTCTATAGCTTATTTTTGTAGAGTAGTTAAATGACTATCTGATATAAATTTAACAACTTTCGGTCAAAACATAAACTTTTTTACTGACTCAACAGACCACTTTACAATCAAAATAAATAACAATTTTCTTCGCTAAGCCAATCTGATCGCAACGCGCCATTTTCATTGTTTTTTTGCTACAATAGATACAATTTTTTATTCTCTTTTGACTTTTAAATTATGTCTGACGCAAACGCTCAATCTGCTCAAAACATTGCGACCACTTACGATCCAACTGAGATCGAAAAAAAATGGTATCAAACTTGGGAACAGCAAGGTTACTTTAAGCCATCTGGTCAGGGGGAATCATTTTGTATCATGATTCCACCTCCAAATGTGACAGGTAGCTTGCATATGGGGCATGGTTTTAATAATACCATTATGGATGCCCTCACCCGCTACAACCGTATGATGGGTAAAAATACCTTGTGGCAACCTGGAACAGATCATGCGGGTATCGCTACACAAATGGTGGTTGAACGTCAATTGGCTGCACAGGATGTGAGTCGCCATGACTTAGGCCGCGAGCAATTTATTGAAAAAGTTTGGGAATGGAAAGAACAATCTGGTGGCACCATTACTAAACAAATTCGTCGTTTGGGTTCATCGGTAGACTGGTCACGTGAACGTTTTACCATGGATGAAGGTTTATCCAATGCAGTGAAGGAAGTCTTTGTTCAACTTCATGAACAAGGCTTAATTTATCGTGGTAAACGTTTGGTGAACTGGGATCCAAAATTACAAACGGCCCTCTCTGATCTGGAAGTTGAATCAGTTGAAGAAAAAGGTTCTTTATGGCATTTCAAATATTTCTTTGAAGATAAATCGTTAAAAACTCAAGAGGGTAATGACTATCTAGTCGTAGCGACTACGCGCCCTGAAACATTGTTAGGCGATAGTGCAGTTGCGGTACATCCTGAAGATGAACGCTATCAACATCTCATCGGTCAAAATATTGTATTACCAATTACGGGCCGTTTAGTTCCAATTGTAGCTGACGAATATGTCGAAAAGGACTTTGGTACTGGCTGTGTTAAAATCACACCTGCACATGACTTTAATGACTATGACTTAGGCAGACGTCATGATCTGCCAATTATCAATATCTTCAATAAAAATGCTGAAATTTTGGCTGATTTTGAATTTATTGCCAAAGCTGGTGAACAGATTTCAGCAACCATTGCTGCACCGACTGACTATATTGGTTTAGAGCGTTTTGCTGCCCGTAAAAAATTGGTGGCACAAGCAGAAACCGAAGGCTGGTTAGAGCAAATTCAACCCTATGATTTGAAAGCACCTCGTGGTGACCGTTCAGGTGTAATCGTTGAACCATTATTGACAGATCAATGGTATGTAAAAATTGCCCCTCTTGCCAAACCTGCAATTGAAGCTGTTCAGGACGGTCGCATTAAATTTGTTCCCGAACAATATACCAATATGTATATGGCTTGGATGAACAATATTCAGGACTGGTGTATTTCACGTCAGCTTTGGTGGGGCCATCGTATTCCTGCATGGTACGATCTAGATGGCAACATTTACGTGGGACGTAATGAAGAAGAAATACGTGCAAAAAATAATATTTCTGACGATGTGACCTTACAACAGGACGAAGATGTTCTGGACACCTGGTTTTCATCGGGTCTTTGGACATTCTCAACCTTGGGTTGGACTGGTGATACAGCCAAGGATAAAGAAAATTATTTTTTAAACACCTTCCACCCGACTGATGTTCTTGTGACTGGTTTTGATATTATCTTCTTCTGGGTCGCACGTATGATTATGCTGACCATGCACTTTATGAAGAATGAAGATGGTACTGCGCAAGTTCCTTTCAAAACCGTCTATGTTCATGGATTAGTACGTGACGGTGAAGGCCAGAAAATGTCAAAATCTAAAGGCAATGTACTTGATCCTTTAGACTTGATTGATGGGATTGACCTGGAAAGTCTAGTTGCTAAACGTACTTTTGGCTTGATGAATCCCAAACAAGCTGAAAAGATTGAAAAATCTACTCGCAAGGAATTTCCTGAAGGAATTAATGCCTACGGTACAGATGCAGTACGCTTTACTTTCTGTGCGCTTGCCAATACGGGTCGTGACATTAAGTTCGATTTGAAACGTGTTGAAGGCTACCGTAACTTCTGCAATAAGATCTGGAATGCAACGCGTTTCGTTCTTATGAATGTTGAAGGCCAAACCGTGGCTCAAGAAGCTCGTCCAGAGCTTTGGGAACTACCTGAACAGTGGATTATGAGTCGTTTGCAAAAAGCTGAGCAAGCAGTTCATCAAGCATTTGCAACATATCGTTTAGATCTTGCCGCCCAAACCATTTATGACTTTATCTGGAATGAATACTGCGACTGGTATGTTGAACTCACTAAACCCGTTCTCAATGATGCTGATGTATCTACCGAACGTAAAGCAGAAGTTCGCCGTGTCCTTCTGGCAGTAATGGAAGCATCTTTACGTCTGGCACATCCATTAATGCCATATTTGACTGAAGAAATCTGGCAAACACTTGCACCAATGATTGGTAAAGGTGGTGATACGATTATGACGGCACAATACCCTGTGCCTGAAGCAGCCAAGATCAATGAACAAGCTGAAGCCGATATGCAATGGTTGCAAGGTTTGATTGGTGCTGTTCGTAATATTCGTGGTGAAATGGGCTTGGGTAATGCACGTCTGTTGCCTGTCTTACTACAAAATATTTCAGATGCAGAACGTACTCAAATCGAGCGTATTGAGTCCTTATTTAAAGCCTTGGCAAAGGTTGAAAGTATTGAGTTCTTGACTAAAGATCAAGAACCACCACTTTCCTCTTCTAGCGTCATTGGCCATGCATCTGTATTTGTACCTATGAAAGGTTTGATTGACCCGAAAGCAGAGCTTGGACGCTTGCAAAAAGACTTGGATAAAGTCCAAAAGCAGCATGATCAAATTGCCAATAAATTGGGTAATGAAGGTTTTGTGGCAAAAGCACCTGCAGCTGTGGTCGAAGGCGAAAAAGCGAAGTTAGCTGAATGTGCTGATCAGTTAGTTAAAATTAAAGCGAGTATGGAGCAGATCGCTGCGCTTTAATCTTTAAATTTAACCTGCAGTATAAAGGGCTGAATATTCAGCCCTTTATACTGTCATATGGTCACAATTGCCATACTCTAAGATTTAACGCTCATTACTCGAAATATTAAAAATATTAGACTCAATAAGTGGTTTGAATAATTAAATAAAATCACCCCGCCCACCAAATAACTAACGGTAAAGTCACCGCAGCGCATAAAGTCTGAAAACTTATCACCGCGGCCATAAGCTGACTGTCACCTTTTAACACCTTCGTCAGAATATATGCAGCAGAGGCTGTGGGTAACGCAAAAAAGATTACAGTAATCTGACTTTCTAACTTTGAAAGCTCCAAATGCAAACAAACAAAATAAGCCAATGCCGGCATCAATAGTAATCGAGCAAAAGTATCCAAAATTAAAACAGGAACATCCTTTTTCATCTCCTTAAACTGCAAGGCAGCTCCAACACAGAGCAATCCTAATGGTAAACTCGATGCTGAAAATAGCTTAAGTAAATTCATTAAACCTTCCCAAACAGGAACATGCAATGCATTGACCAAACCACCCAAAATGCAGGATAGAATTAAAGGATTTTTAATCAGAGCAACCATAACAGGCTTAACCGACATATGTTCTGAAGGCGTCAAGGCAAGCACAGAAATGATATTGACGACAGGCACACAGACTGCCAGTAAAATAGCCAGAATCGCCATGCCTTCTTTTTGATAAAGTGCCGCAACTAAAGCCAATCCAATATAAGTATTAAATCGAACAATACTTTGCACATGCACACCAAACCGTGCAGGCGGTATCCTCTTTACAAAACGTAAGATATAAAGCGCACATGTGATGATGAAAAGCACCATAAACATAGCGGCAATTACTGTTTTTAGACTATGCGAGTCGATGTTTGCTGTAGCCAAGGTGTGAAAGAGTAAAGCTGGAAATAAAAGGTAATAATTTAATTTCTCAGCGCCATTCCAAAATCCTTCACTTAAAAAGTGGTGTTTTTTAAATAAGTAACCCGTCGCAATTAAAGCAATTAAGGGAAACAATGCAAGCAGAATATGCGACATAAATAATCACTTTTTTGATCTATCATTCTTTTTTCAACTCACTCCATTCTAGGATGAAAACTAGATGATGTCTTAAATTTAGGTTTAAAATGAAGTAAATAAATAAAGATAAGATATTCAGTATGAAACGGTCTATTTTTCAAATTTTTCAAAATGCTCTTTTTATTACTTGCCCCTTATTATGCATTTCATCTGTGCAGGCCGCTGCAACTCAGCCTTCGGCTAAAGAAACTGCCGCAATTTTTAAGGCTGCTGGCTTTCATCAACAAGGTAAACAATGGGTGGGTTCCTGTGGAGAGGGAACTATCGAAAATTATCAAGATTTAAATCAGGATGGTTTACCCGAAGCGCTAATTACAGACTCAAGTAGTATGTGCTATGGCAATACAGGAACAGGTTACTATTTATTGTCAAAAAATAAGCACGGTCAATGGAAACAGCTGTTTAATAATTCTGGTGTGGCCGAATTTTTAAAAATAACAGGCCAAAATAACATGCCTGATATTTCTAATGGTGGACCAGGCTTTTGTTTTGCAGTCTATCGCTGGAATGGTAAACACTACGAAATCAATCGATACGAATATGAAGGTAAACGCTGTAAACTTAATTAATCTGTATCAATAAAAGCACCATATTTGCCCCATATGCACCACGATTATCAAAAAAATGACAAATAACCTCTAAACTGGTGCATTTTTTGCTTAATGATTTTTATCATCAAAGTACAACTACTTTGATTCCTATTTTTTAGATTTACTAAACCATTTTGGTGCAACACGGCTAGAAATTGTGTCATAAAAATGGTTTTAAGCACCTATTTTGAGCAAACTATGCAAAATGTAGATCTTTTTTTCTTGTTGTTAGGCGCTGTATTAGTATTAGCCATGCATGCTGGCTTTGCTTTTTTAGAACTAGGGACAGTTCGTCATAAAAATCAGGTCAATGCACTAAGTAAAATCCTCACTGATTTTTCAATCTCGGCAATTGCTTACTTTTTTGTGGGTTATTATATCGCCTATGGTCTGCATTTTTTCCATATGGGAACAACACTTTCGGCAGAACATGGCTACAACTTGATGCGTTGCTTTTTCTTGCTGACCTTCGCCGCAGCAATTCCTGCCATTATTTCAGGTGGTATCGCAGAACGTGCCAAAATGAGACCGCAAGCGATTGCTACTTTTCTATTGGTTGCTCTAGTTTATCCATTATTTGAAGGCATCGCATGGAATGGTAATTTTGGTCTACAAAATTGGTTAGAGACACATTTTGGTGCACCCTTCCATGATTTTGCAGGTTCTGTTGTCGTGCATGCGATGGGGGGATGGATTGCTCTTGCAGCCGTAATTTTATTAGGTGCACGTCATGGTCGCTATAAAAACGACGGACGTGTTAGCGCCCATCCACCCTCTTCGATTCCTTTTCTGGCTTTAGGTTCGTGGATTTTGATTGTGGGTTGGTTTGGCTTTAATGTCATGAGCGCACAGCGCGTCGATGCGATTTCTGGTCTTGTAGCCATTAATTCACTTATGGCAATGGTAGGCGGTACATTAAGTGCAAATCTGGTGGGCAAAAATGACCCAGGCTTCCTACACAATGGTCCCTTGGCAGGTTTAGTTGCTATTTGTGCTGGTTCTGATGTTGTACACCCTTTTGGTGCATTAATTATTGGGGCGATTGCGGGAGTAATTTTCGTTAAGCTCTTTACTTATACTCAAAATAAACTGAAAGTGGATGATGTCCTAGGCGTTTGGCCTTTGCATGGAGTATGTGGCGTATTTGGCGGTCTTGCTGTTGGAATATTTGGACAACAGTGGTTGGGTGGCTTAGGTCATGTTTCTTTTATATCCCAGTTGATTGGAAGCTTACTGGCAGTGAGTATTGCTTTAATGGGTGGTTTCATTGTGTATGGTCTTTTAAAAGTGACCATGGGCATTCGATTATCACAGGAAGAAGAATTTCAGGGTGCAGATCTTTCTATTCACAAAATTTCTGCCAACTCAGAAGAAGGAATGTTTTAAATCATTCAAATCGGGTTAAATGGTGCGTGAAACGGTTCTGTAGAGCCGTTTTTTGACTGAACTTTCTATTATGTTTAAACTATATTTCTAAAAAGTGACATGCTCTAAAAATCGAATTAAAATACACATAATAAAATGCGGGGTTAAAATTTATGGCTAACTTTGCGGATTTTCTTCATATATCCCTCGATCAACAGAATGAATCTATTCAGGCTTATGAATTAGAGCATGGCAAAGTCTGGCTAAAAAAAGCATCCCTGCGGCATTCGATCTGGATTTATACGCCGCTTAGATGGCTCGCACGCTTTCTTCATGTCGAAGCGCTGACACCTGTCCCTAATTATGGCGGTAAGAAAGCGATTCAATGCGAATATCAACGGATTACTTCTCTTGCAAAATTAGGAGTGAACACACCCAAAGTCCTTGCTTTATCTGACGACGGAATTTTACTGCAGGACGCAGCGAATAATGGTCAACATGTCATGCAACTTGATCATGCTCTTGCACAAGCATCCTATACTGAACAGCGATTAAAGCTTTATTCTGATGCCATAGCTGAAATTCAAGGTCTTCATAACAAGGGAAGCTATTTAAGTGAAGCTTTTGTTCGAAATATTTTAGTAGATGCAAACCATCATTTCACTTTTATTGATTTTGAAACAGATCCCGGAGAAATCCTAGATTTAAAAGACTGTCAAATACGCGATTGGTTATGTTTTATTTTTTCATCTTCTTATCGTTTTAGATTAGATGAGCTCGACCAAGCCAGCAGTATTTTTTATGATGCATTGAGTAAAAATCTCAAAGTTTTTCGCGAGATCTGCAAAATTGGGCATAAGTTACAATGGATATTACATTTTAAACCAGAAAAATTGGGCAACGATGGAAAACGAATCCAAAAATGTATGCTGTTTTTAAGGAAACTTGAACAACAGGAACCTCTTCCAATGATCTGACTGAAACTGGCCAGATTATTTCAAAACCAGTTAGCTCTTCAATATCTTCGGTAAACGTACCAATACACAAAGCCCTCTCAATTCTGGACTTTGTGAAAGGATTAACTCTCCGCCCAAACGTTGCGTTGCTTTATCCACAATGGATAGCCCTAAACCACTGCCGACTTCTAGATGATGATGAACACGGTAAAAGCGTTTTAATACCTGATCGTAGTATTGGGGATCAATCCCTGCTCCACTGTCTTCTATTTGCACGCACGCGAAGCTATTTTCATCTTCATATACAGAAATATTAATTACGCCATCAACGGGAGTGTACTTGATCGCATTATCAATCAGATTAAAAATGATGGAATGAACGGTAGGTTCGATACTTACCATTTCAATATTTTCATTGCGCTCAAAGCCCAAATCAATTTCTTTTTCCATGGCTAAATTCATCAACTGCTCTACACAGTTCAAGGCGACATTATTCAGTTGAAATGTACTAAAACGTTCAAGACTATTCATAGAGGCATCTTGCTTCGCCAAAGCCAAAAGTTGGCTGACTAAATGCTGAATACGTGCTAAGCCTTTGCTTAAGTTTTGTAATGCTGCATGGTCTGGAAATTGGCTTAATAGAATCTTGGTCTGCAAATTTAAAGCTGTAATCGGAGTCCGCAGTTCGTGAGCAGCATCGGCAACAAATTGTTTTTGCTCTTGCTGTGCAGTTGAAATTCGTTCAAATAAGCGGTTCATTTCATGAATGGTTGGAGAAAGTTCTTCCGGGTAATCTTTTTCATGAATAGGAGCCAGATCATTAGAATCACGTTGAATCAACTCAGATTTAAAGTCATCGAGTGGTTTCAAACTACGCCGAATAATTCCTGCCAAACCAATCAAAGCAAAAGGCAAAATAATGACATAAGGTAGAAACATACTACCTGCCAGCTCCAATGCCATCACCTGTCTGACTTTTTGTTGTTGGCTAATTTGAATCTGGAAATCTTTGGTTGGCATGACATAAGTACGCCAGATTCCATGTTCGGTCTGCTGTGTATAAAATCCCGCATATTTGACAGGAGGAACCAGCAAACGGTCCGCATGACTTAAATGGCTCTGATCTTTGTAAGCCCAGATATCAACGAACAAGTCTTCTTCACGATAGACGCGATCGTTTTCAAAGTGACTCACTACAGCTGCGTAGGGCTGAGTTGCGGCACGTTTAGCCAGATATTGCATTTGCGCATCAAGAATCTGATTACTTTCCTGCAAAGCAATTTTATACGCTGAAAAAATAAGAACACAGCCCAGCAAAATACTAAAAATAGACGTGTACCAAATTAGGCGTCGCTTTAAAGAATAATGCTGGAACATAGATAATTAGAATCCCTTAGCTATGCCCAAGACGATAACCTAGACCACGAATTGTACGAATAAAATCTTTACCCAGTTTAGAACGCAAATGATGGACATAAACTTCAATCGTATTACTGGTGACTTCACTATCAAAGTCATACAATTTATCTTCCAGATTTGCCTTGGAAAAAATCTTGTTAGGATGAGTCATTAGTGGAATTAAAATTGCCCATTCACGATTAGAAAGTTCAATTTCCTGACCTTTTACGGTGGCAACATGCTTTTCGATATTAAGGATAACATCCCCACTTTTGAGAATTTGATCTTGACTAGTGGCCTGCGCCTCTTTACCACTACGGCGCAATAATGCATGAATACGTGCCAGTAACTCGTCAAACTCGTAAGGTTTGATCAAATAGTCATCCGCGCCTTGATTTAAACCATCTACACGATTTTCAAGTTGATCACGCGCTGAAATAATTAATACAGGAACGGTGGTTTTCTGTCGAATTTGTTTAAGCACCTGCATACCATCCATCATGGGCAAACCAAGATCCAGCAACACCAGGTCAAAAGTTTGTTTTGCAAGTTGTGCTAAACCATCAATTCCGTTATTTACCCAGTCCACATCAAATTGATGATACTTAAGCAAAGTGAGCGTGGACTCTGCAATCATGAAGTCATCTTCAATAATCAGGATTTTAGGCATGGTATTGGCTCACAGCTAATCAATTTATTATCAGGATTTCTATCAGTATGTCATGTCGACCCAATATTCAATACATCTGAAATATATTAAGTACAATGACAGTGTCATCTGAACATTAAAATGTTTATTTTCATCCGTATTTAAACAGGTTATGTTTAAAATGACTAGTCCGATATAAATCCAGCAAACGTTTATATCGAATAAATACTTGCCATCATTTTCGTCTTTATGCGCTTTTATTTTTAGCTAATTAAATGATCCAAATGGGGTAATCTGTATCGGTCAAATTAACTAAAGTATCCTAGAAGCTCAAAAATGAGATTGAACATCGACATCATATTCTGATTACACCCTGCTAATCTAAGAATTTAAACTTAAAAATCTCTTAAATAAATAAAGGCGACCATTGTGATCGCCTTTATTTAGCCTATTGATTTATTAGAATTTAAACTCTAGACCGACACCGCCCACAGGTTGTTTATCTTTTTTATCTGCCTGCTCAAGAGTTAAATAGCCTGCATAGCCATACGTTCTAAATTGTTTACTGAATGCATAATCCAATCCTGCAATCCATTGTGTAGCTTCAAAGTCCGATACATTGGTTTTAAAACTGGTGTTATTCTGGCTATATTGCCCTTTTACAGTCCAGTTTTTTGCATTTGGAAAATTATATTCTGCACCAATAAGCCAGCCATTTGCATCGTCAATATTTTCAGAACCTACTGCATTCCCTGTCACTTTTTCGACTTCAGAGCTTTGATAAAGTGCTTTTAGCGCCAAATTATTATCGAGTAAATTAACTCGACCAATGGCTCGAATGGTATTGGCAGCGGCTAAAAGAGAACCACCTGAAATTTCAGGTTCAGAGGCATTTAAAAAACCACGACCTAAAAAGGTACTTGGAATAGCTTTATCGTAGCCGATACCTGCAACTACAATTTTATTGTCATAAACAGCTGATGCAGACCATGCATTTCCCAAACCACCGCCAGCAGCTTTTACACCACCACTAGATGACTTGATGCCCGAACCTTCACCAGTTGCTAACAGCGCATTAATTTTAATCTGACCATTGGGTAGCTTAATTGCAGGAGATTCATACACTACGACGTTATCTACCCGGTTTTCACCTGTAAAGATACCAGTAACATCAGCTTTATTCGCAACATAGTTATTGAATGTGTCGACAACTGACGAAAGCTGCTTAACTGGGGTATCGTGTTTACCAATTTTGAGTGTCCCCAATACATTATCCTTTAATCCAACAAAGCGGTTACGCTGCGCCCAATCAGTTCCATCGCCATCGGCATTAAATGCCCATTCTGCTAAATAAACTGCACTCAAACGTTCCGTTAACTTTTCCTCCCCTTTAATCCCGATAAACGAACTATTTGAACTCACTTCCCAAACGTCGCTATCGGATTGGGTTGCATTACGTTCTGGCAAATAATCCAGTGAAGTATCGATTTCCCCGTATAAAGTGGGTGCAGCAAAACTAGTTCCGGCAAAGAAAGATAAGGCAAATGCCAATGCAATTTTGGTTTTCATATTTTGTTCCTGTGTAAATTTGTTACAAATCCTACACAGTCCCCAAATGTTACAGAACGATTAAATTTTTATTAACTTATTCAGTTTTTAGCTTAGGCTAATTTTACATAATTGATTTTTAATCAATATTTATGAGGTTTTTAGATAACATCTTTTCCATTGATACAGTGGAATCAGACAAAATAGAGCAATTCCCACAATAGAGCTCAAATACATGGCGTAACCAAGCCAATCTCCCAAAATCCCACTTACGGTATACAACCCTCCTCCCACAGTTGCCATAATCGCAACCTGAAAAGTAAAGTCAGTACCCGCTAAAACTTTCCGGCTATATTGCATCACTAATGTTAACATCACGACCAAAAGCATGGCAGAAATAGCATCTTCAACAGCATTGATCAGATAAATAACAAGGTTTGATATCTTAATTTTCTGCTCAAAAAGAAAGGCTAAAACTGCATAAGCCAATAGACTTAAAATTTTCAAATAAGAAAATAAAATCAAAAGTATAGGACGTGCGTAATGCCTGAGTAAATAGCCTGCAATGGCTGCTCCACATAACGCAGCAAATGCACCTAGCATGGTGATATAAACACCAATCTGGGTAAAATTAAGCCCCATATCCACCATTAATGGTTTTAATAAAGGCCCACTTAATCCATCAGCAATTTTAAAACTAATCAATACTATTAACCAGCAACGCAACTCTCTGGATTGAGTAAAGTGATCAAAATAGTCTTTTAATGAAAACCTCAATTGTGCGTGTTGCAGAGCGGTATTCGTTCGGATGTGCTCGTTTTTATAGAACCAAACAGGAATGGTATTGATGAGTACAATCAGAGCCAGTCCCAAAAATGTCAGTTGCCAGCTCAACCCATCCAAAGCCCACAGTAAAACCCCACCACCCACAATAAAACCCAAGCGTGAACCAACAACCTGAAAAGTATTACCCCAATGTTGTTGATCCGTTTTGAGTAAATTGACTGCTAAGCCATCAGTAGCAATGTCTTGGGTTGCACCCGTCAAATTTAGACAAAGTAGCAATATAAAAAATAAAAACAGGTAATGAGTTTGACTTAATGAATCAATGGGGAAAAAAGACAAAATAACTAGAATTACAACACTGAGAATTTGGGTAGGTAAAATCCAGCTACGATAATGTCCTATTTTAGAATCACCAAAACGATCAACCAATGGTGCCCAAAATATCTTGATTGACCACGGAAGCATCAATAAACCAAATCCACCAATATGCGTCAATGAAACACCCTCTGCCCTTAAAATCACGGGTAAAGCATGTGTCATAAAACCAACAGGTAATCCTTGTGCCCAATACAATGAAAATAATAATAAGTATAACCGCACAGGATTTAGCATCCGTTTCCCTTTGCACATAATGAGCATTGAAGTCTACATTTTGCCAATGTTAGTTTATTTTCAAAAGACTATGATGAATAAAAAGGATTTTTTACACAGATCAAGCTATGCAACATTTTCCAGAATTACCTGATCAAGTACCGCAACGCGGTACAGCGTTGAGTCGTAGAATATTCAAAAAACTATTTTTAACACAAGGCTGGAGCATCGAAGGTGAATTCCCTAATCTAGCCAAAGCTGTTGCAATCATTGCACCGCATACATCCAATATCGATGCATGGTATGGTTTTTTAGCAATTGGTGGATTAGGAATAAAAATCACTGTATTGGGTAAAGATAGCCTATTTAAACCACCATTTCAGCCCTTATTAAAATGGGCTGGTTTGATTCCTGTTAAACGTGATCGTGTGAATGGATTAACTGAACAAGTGGTTCATTTTATTGAACAACAGGATAAAATCTGGGTAGGAATGGCACCTGAAGGCACGCGAAAAAAAGCGGAAAAAATAAAAAGCGGTTTTTATCAAATCGCATTAAAAGCCCAGATTCCAATTGTGATTTTTTCTTTTGATTTTGATCACAAAATAATTCATAGCTTAGGCGTATTTTATCCTACAGGTCATTACCAACAGGATCTGGATCAAATTATGCAGCGCTTCGCAGGAAAATTTTCACCACATACGTCAAACTGGCTGTCTTTACCTTTACAAAATCTAGTGAAAAAACGCTAGTATTCATCCTTCAAATCTGTTGAGATGTGCGCATCTTTTTTGGCCACTTTTGCTGTTTAATTGAAGATGAAAGTTGCACATTTTGCCATCCTTGGCACCCTGAGCCTTGCGCTATTTGGTTGTGATAAAACCGTTAAAACTCCTACTCAAACGACTTCCCTCAAAGCCCGTGAACCCGTGATTGCTCTGGCACTCGGTGGCGGCGGCGCGAAGGGTTTTGCCCATATCGGTGTAATTAAAGTTTTAGAGTCACATGGCATCAAACCTAAAATTGTTACAGGCACCAGTGCCGGTAGTTTTGTCGGTAGTATTTATGCTAGTGGGCAAACCCCTTATCAAATGCAAAGTCTCGCCCTAAAGTTACAGGAATCTGATTTACGTGATCTCACCCTCAACCGTCAGGGCATTATTTTAGGCCAAAAGTTGCAGGATTACGTTAATACCCAAGTTGGCAATAAACCGATTGAAAAGTTTCCTATTCGTTTTGCTGCAGTTGCAACCCGTCTGGACAATGGACAAAAAGCCGATTTTATTAAAGGCAATGCGGGTCAGGCAGTTCGTGCTTCCTGTAGTATTCCCAATGTTTTTGTGCCTGCAACTATTGGCAATGTAAAATATGTCGATGGCGGTCTCGTCAGTCCAATTCCAGTTAAAACGGCAAAAGATATGGGTGCGGATATTGTCATTGCAGTTGATATTTCTGCTCGTCCAACCGGTTCAGGGGCTGGCAATATGTTGGGGCTTTTGGATCAAACCATTAATATTATGGGGCAGCAAAGTATTAGCACTGAGCTGAATCAAGCTAATGTCATCATTCAGCCCAAAGTTGGAAATCTTGGTGTACTGGATTTGAAATCTAGTAATCAGGCAATTTTAGAAGGTGAAAAAGCAGCTCAGCTGAAAATTAAAGAAATTCAGGGCGTAATTAATAATTTTAAAAAATCCCCTGCTGCTCTTCAGCCTGCATCTCGGCCAAAATTTTAATTCATAGTTATATAAAATGAGATATTGTGTAAAACATGACAATATCTCGTTTTATTGCCATTCAATTGAATGATTTTGTTATTTTGATCTTGATTTTGCTATTTTAATATTCATCTTTGCCCAGTTCTGTTACATTGATTAATGATGATTTTTTCATCTTTAACATAATGAATATGAGCAACGCTATGGAATTAGTTTTACAACCCTGGCATTGGTTTGTTTTAGGTATTATCCTCATGCTTTCTGAGCTGATTTTGCCTGCTTTTGCCGCCCTTTGGTTTGGTATTGCCGCTATTTTGGTCGGTGTTTTATTGTGGCTTTTCCCAATGATGGGACTCACCACCCAAATTGTAATGTGGATTATCTTATCCATTGTTTGCACTATTCTATGGTTTAAATTTATTAAACCGCTCTCTATTGATAAAACTAAAGCAGGATTATCTCGTGAAGCCACCATCGGTCAGATCGGTATGGTGATACAGGTTGGTCTGACTCACGATCAGATCGTAGTTCGATTTTCTCTGCCTGTATTGGGGGCAGACGAATGGAATTGCCGTAGTTTATCTCCTGTTCAAGTGGGTGACCGTGTTCGTGTGGTCGATATTATGGGCAACGATCTGGTTGTCCAATTACATAAATCTCAAGAATCATAAGAGGATTTTTTATGCCAGTCGGTACAATTATTGGTTTAGCCTTTCTCATTTTTGTGGGAGTCACCATTTTTAAAGGGGTGCGTATTGTCCCACAAGGCTATAAATGGATTGTTCAGCGTCTTGGGAAATATCATGCAACGTTGAGTCCCGGACTTAACTTTGTCATTCCCTATGTAGATGAAGTGGCTTAT
This sequence comes from Acinetobacter sp. S40, assembly GCF_016624705.1. NCBI lineage: Bacteria > Pseudomonadati > Pseudomonadota > Gammaproteobacteria > Moraxellales > Moraxellaceae > Acinetobacter > Acinetobacter sp. S40. The sequence continues at coordinate 120,095 of NZ_JACVTU010000008.1, read as the reverse complement.
AAAGTTACGACCAAAGATATTGTGTTAGATATTCCATCGCAAGAAGTAATCACCCGCGATAACGCAGTTTTGGTCATGAATGCAGTGGCCTATATTAATTTAACTACCCCAGAAAAAGCCGTCTATGGTATCGAAAACTATACATGGGCAATTCAAAATCTGGTTCAGACTTCTTTGCGCTCCATTGTCGGCGAAATGGATCTAGATGATGCCCTGTCCTCTCGTGATCATATTAAAGCTAAACTCAAAGCTGCCATTTCTGATGATATTTCAGACTGGGGCATTACCTTAAAAACGGTGGAAATTCAGGACATTCAACCGTCTACAACCATGCAAGCTGCGATGGAAGCACAAGCCGCTGCAGAACGTCAGCGTCGTGCTACTGTGACTCGTGCGGATGGGGAAAAACAAGCCGCAATTTTAGAAGCCGATGGCCGTCTGGAAGCTTCACGTCGTGATGCTGAAGCTCAAGTTGTACTTGCTCAAGCTTCACAAAAAGCCATTGAAATGGTGACATCTGCGGTAGGTGATCAAGAGATTCCTGTGGCTTACCTACTCGGTGAGCAGTATGTCAAAGCCATGCAGGATATGGCGAAGTCTAATAATGCTAAAACCGTGGTACTTCCTGCTGATATTCTCAGCACCATTCGTGGTGTGATGGGTCGAAATAATCCATAACTTACTATAATCCCTTGCCTATAAAGGAAAGGGATTATAACTTGACTTCTAAAAGTCAGTTTTTTCTGGACAGCACAAACTGCGCAATTTCCAGTAAGTCTTTGGCTGATTCACCAAAATGCTCCAACGCAGAAAGTGCCTCTTGCTGTAAAGATTGTGCATAGTGTTGTGCCTGTTCCAAGCCCATCAATGCAGGATAGGTTGATTTCTCTACCTGTTCATCTTTACCTGCAGTTTTACCTAAGGTTTCTGTGGTTGAAATAATATCCAATACATCATCATGCACTTGAAACGCTAAACCTATGTTTTGCCCAAATTGGCGCAATTGGGGAATTGCCTGATCCGTACCAGAAAATGCAGTCACTGCTCCCATCATAATCGCAGCCTGAATCAATGCACCTGTTTTATTACGATGAATGGTTTCTAGTTGTTGTTGGTTGATCACTTGGCCTTCTGCTTGCAAGTCCATGACTTGTCCGCTTACCATTTTAGAACTTGCAGTTGCCAAAATTTGAACTTGTTTTAAGACGATGTCCGTATCAACATTACTCTGCTGGTCAAATAAGCGACTGGTCAAAACTTCAAAAGCCATTGACTGTAAAATATCCCCTGCAAGCAGTGCAGTATCTTCACCAAAAGCCACATGGCAAGTCGGTTGCCCGCGACGTAATAAATCATTGTCCATGCACGGAAGGTCATCGTGCACCAGTGAATAACAATGAATAAACTCAACAGCGACTGCAGCACGACGTGCCGCAGCAAAATTTGGATGCTCTTTGAGAGAAGCTGCTGCATAGCACAGCGCTGGACGTACACGTTTTCCACCTAACATGACAGCATGATAAACCGCAGATTTTAAAGGTTCAGCCAAGGAGAAGGCATCCAAAGCTATTTTTAAATCTTGCTGAATACGTTCTTGTGCCGCAAATAATGCATTGGCATTTACTTGTGAAATCGATGTCACGACAGCCTCGAATGAAACAAAGAAAAAGAGATCTTCACACCATAAGTGCGATCTGGAAAATTGCCCATAAAGATAACATATTCAAATCACCTACAAACTTTTTTCATGTGTTAAAACAAAACCGCTCGACCTGTTTTGTTTAAAAAATGAGAGTTAAAAATCCAAATAAAGCTAAGCTTTAGATTATTCCAATGAAATGCTTTTATTCTTTTCTCTGACTTTAACATTCTTAATTGCAAAACATAAACGTGATTCAATTTCAGAAAAAGAGTTTAACTCTTGAAAAGAAGGTTTATAAATAGCAACGGTTGCAGTCAATCGGTCATGAAAACCATTTTCAAATAGATAAGCCGCATCATAAATTGCGATCCGAAGACGTTCAGCCAAAGTATAAGCTGTTAGCTCGGATGCATTAGGCATAATGATTACAAATTGTGCAGAATTTAGTCGATAAAGCATGCTTTCTTTCGGATTTAAATAACTTTCTAAAAGTTCGGCAATTTCCTTTAAAGCAACATCCCCTTGACTATAACTATATGTCTGATTAAATTTTTTGAAATCGTCCAGATCAATCATCAAGGCATAAAATGAAATATGTTTCTGCTCTGACTGAGTTTCGCTCAACCATTGTTCCAACGCTAACCGATTCGCTGCACCTGTTACAGGATCAACATATAGATATTCCTGTAAACGTAGATTATTCAGTTCAAGTACACGTTCACGGCGTTTTAACCTCGTTACTTCCGCCCAGACAATCATGATCGCAATAGTTTGTTCATTATCGTCTTTTAAAGCGCGCCAGTAGGTATTATAAAAACGCCCCTTTACATAGAGTTCTTTTTCATAATGCCCGTCTTTGTGTTCAAATTGATCTAGAATAGCAGATATTTCAGCTTCAATATTTTCAATAAAGCTGCTCATCGATTTACCCTGCATATACAGGGCATCACTTGCATAAATATCTGCAAACAACTGATTTACTTTAAGAAAAATCCCTTCACTACTTAAAATAAATGCGGGAACAGGTAATTTATCCAATAAAGATAATGTCGGTACCGAGCTTTGAATGTTTTCCTTGGAGATTAAAGGCGTCAGCGTACGTAATTGTTGCTGCCCCAAAATAAACACCGTTTCTAAATCATTATCATTAAGCATATTCAATTATATTTTTCCACCAGAAGGATATTGTACTCAAAACTTATCCAAAATATGTACCAAAATTAACTTAATTTATTCTTTTAATGACTTAATTCTCATAACGACATTGATGCTTATCTCAAAATAAGATTGTGCATCACTGAATGAGTATTTAAAAATATTTGCACAATATTGTAGTTATTATTCATAATTATTTTAATATATATTAACAAAACCCCATACTTATCACTAAAAAAGTTATGGGGCTTTTGAATCCCATCAATGTTACATCAAGTTGACGTACTATAAACTATCTTCGGGCACACGCACCCAACCTTCCATTAATACTCGGGCACTACGACTCATAATCGCTTTTTTTACTCTCCATTTTTCTCCTGTTTTTTCAGCTTGGGCCCCTACGCGTAAACTTCCAGAAGGATGACCAAAACGTACTGCCTCACGTGCGCCACCTCCCGCAGCTAAATTAACCAATGTTCCTGGAATCGCCGCTGCCGTTCCTATCGCAACCGCTGCCGTTCCCATCATGGCATGATGTAATTTTCCCATCGATAATGCACGTACCAACAAATCGACATCCTGCGCCTCAACCATTTTCCCGCTAGAAGATGGGTAAGAGTTTGCTGGTGCAACAAATGCAATTTTGGGGGTGTGTTGTCGTGCTGCTGCTTCAGCCACCCCAGAAATCAAGCCCATTTTCACTGCGCCATAAGCGCGAATTTTTTCAAAACGCGCCAATGCTTGAGCATCACTGTTAATTGCTTCCTGTAATTCAGTACCGGTATAACCTAAATCAGCTGCATTTAAAAAAATTGTGGGAATACCTGCATTAATAAACGTAGCTTTAAAGCTTCCAATTTCTGGAACGTCCAAAGTATCTACTACATTTCCTGTTGGGAACATATCCCCCCCCTCTTCTCCATCATCCGCTGGATCAAGGAATTCAATTTGTACTTCGGCTGCAGGAAAAGTCACGCCATCCAGTTCAAAACTCCCTGTTTCCTGAACTTGACCACGGGTCATCGGAACATGCGCAATGATGGTTTTTTGAATATTTTTTTGCCAAATTCTAACTGTACAAATACCATTTTCAGGAATGCGGCTCGCATCGACCAAACCATGACTAATCGCAAAGGAGCTAACCGCAGCAGTCAAATTGCCACAATTCCCGCTCCAGTCTACAAAAGGCTGATCTATTGAGACCTGACCAAATAAATAATCTACATCATGTTCTGGCTGAGTACTTTTTGCCAAAATCACCGTTTTACTGGTACTAGAGGTCGCGCCGCCCATTCCATCAATTTGTTTACCATAAGGATCTGGACTACCAATAACTCGAAGTAATAACTGATCACGTGCCTGTCCGGCCACTTGCGCAGATTCAGGTAAGTCATCCAGTTTAAAGAATACGCCTTTACTGGTTCCACCACGCATATAAGTTGCTGGAATTTTAATTTGCGGTCGCGCGCTCATGATCGGTTATCCTTTTCATTTATATTTGTGTATTACCAAAATGTAACATGTATGGTTTCAGACATCATATAATCAAAAAAAGCTGATGTTTGAATGTCTAGACTTAAGTCTAGCTCATTTATTTTCTAACAATGCAGCACATTTTCTCAATGACCGAAATCATTGCGAAATAATTTAAAATGTCCATGAACCGATCAAAATCTCCATAAATACGACTATTAAGTTCAACTAAAGTTGATCGCTTTTTTTATAGTCAGGCTAGGCTAAAACCACTTGATCTATTAGAATATCCCACTTATTCACGGTCGAGCGAAGTCCTTTGAACAACGATTCTTCAAAACTTCAGCGGGGGTTAAAAAACCGTCACATCCAGTTGATTGCCATGGGAGGCGCAATTGGTACAGGTTTATTTCTTGGTTCCGCACAAGTTATTCAATCTGCTGGTCCCTCTATTATTTTAGGTTATGCCATTGGTGGCTTAATTGCATTTCTAATTATGCGCCAACTTGGTGAAATGATTGTGGAAGAACCTGTTGCAGGTTCATTCAGCCATTTTGCCAATAAATATTGGGGTAAATTTCCTGGCTTTTTGGCAGGTTGGAACTACTGGATTCTCTATGTTTTAGTAGCAATGACTGAGCTTACAGCAGTTGCCAAATATATTAACTATTGGTGGCCTCATATTCCATCATGGATTTCAGTGCTGTTTTTCTTTATCGTCATTACGGCAATTAACCTAACAAATGTTAAGTTTTATGGTGAATCTGAATTTTGGCTCGCCATCATTAAAGTGGTTGCAGTCATATCGATGATCATTTTTGGTCTTTATCTTCTGTTCACTGCTGGACCAGATTCTACGGCGTCATTTAGCAACCTTTGGACACATGGTGGGTTTTTCCCGAATGGGTTTGATGGATTATTTTATATGCTGGCTTTTCTCATGTTCGCCTTTGGTGGAATTGAATTGATCGGTATGGCCGCAGCTGAAGCGGATAATCCAAAGAAAACTATTCCTAAAGCGATCAATCAGGTCGTGGTACGTATTCTAATTTTCTATGTCGGCTCACTGACTATTTTGCTTTCTTTAGTGCCTTGGAATCAATTGGATTTAGGTGGATTAGATAAAAGCCCATTTGTAATGATTTTTAGTCAGTTAGGGATTGGCTGGGCAGCGCACCTATTAAATTTCATTATTTTAACTGCGGCATTATCGGTTTATAACAGTGGTATGTATGCGAATAGCCGTATGCTTTATGGTTTGGCGCAACAAGGCAATGCACCTGCGGTATTTAAAAAGGTCAATAAAGAAGGCGTACCTATTCCTGCCGTATTGTTGTCTGCTGTTCTGATCTTTGGGTGCGTGTTGCTGAACTATTTTGTACCAGAAGATGCACTTGGTCACTTAATGTATGTAGTAGTAGGCGCATTGGTTCTGAACTGGGCCATGATTAGTCTGACACATTTGAAGTTTAAATCTGCAATGAAAGCACTTAATCAAAAAGTATCTTTCCCAGCACTTTGGTCTCCAGTCAGCAACTATATCGTTTTACTGTTTATTGCTGTTGTTTTGTACATTATGTGGACGCAAGGGTTTAAAGAATCGGTGATTATGATTCCTGTCTGGATTGTGGTCATGTATGTACTATATAAGTTGTTAAATTCAAAGCCATCGACTTCTGAATAAAAATTTAAAAAGTTATTGCTTCGGCAATAACTTTTTTGTTTATAATCATAAAATTATGCGCTTGTAGCTTAACTGGATAGAGCAGTTGCCTCCTAAGCGACCGACGTGGGTTCGAGTCCCGCCGAGCGCACCATCCTTATAGGATCTGAATTAATATTTGAACAAATATTAAAGAATTAACAAATCAATTAGAATTTCATAGAAGTTATTAACATTATGCTCACCTGAAATAATTTGAGCATTTTACTCCCCCTTATTTTTCCATTAATTAAATTATTATCCCAAAGAGTATCGATGTGTATTGTGTTCAGAAGAGTAATCTCCTCTCTAATAAACCGCAATACACCCAGTAAAATCCGCTTCTAGTTCTAATCGCTGTCGTTAAATCCCGTATCTGTGTTTTCAAATTTTCAAGCAATAGACTCGGTTGGAATATTCCATTCAAATTTTTGTATTTTGGTGAAGTAAATGCCTGCTGCTTCACTCGCAACTACTGCACTACCGCCTGCCGCGGGATCACCATTATTCACATACGGCAATGCTGCACCTAAGATGGCATAACTCACCATCTATGCTGCCGTATTCTTATCTTCTCCATGTCCAAACTTTTCTCCAATCTGTTGAGCTGCGTATGGTGCAAGGGTATTGGCTGCAACCTGTAAGTCAGTTTGTCCACCTAATGCACCTGTGACTGCATTTAAGGCACGACTCTTGTCTCCTCCCAGGCCCCAGTCTTGTGCTAGATCAGATGCAGCTTGATAACTCGATAAGTTATTCTTTACAATTTGCTGTTTTTTATTCGGATTCGTCCTATCTGTATACTGGAATACAATCTAGAGGTTCATAAATATAAAATATACGATTTTGATCTTTAAATCTTTCTATCCTTTTTAGCTTTATTGAGGCAAAATTTTGGCATTTGTAGTAATTAGCCCCCCCCTCCTTTGCAAATAAATACTGAGATTTAACTTCACCTTCATAATCCACTTTAAACCCATCCTTATATAACTTAGCACCATTTTTGTAAAATGTAATTTTCTCAAAATCTTCATTTGAAAGAGATATTAGAGCATAATCCCAGCTAAAATTAGTCAAATTTGATAACTTTATTATTGTTGAGTTATCTTTCATGAGTAAGTCACTATCAAATCTTTTCTGTAGAAACAAGTAATATATAATAGTTAAAACAATCATGATTAAAATAATTTGGAGAACTTTTTTCATTGTTTAATCCCCATAAAAATTGCAGTACTATTACTTTTTACCTTTTGACGTGTTTCACGTTGATTTTGTATCTCAATCCCAGCGCCTGTTTGATCTAAAGTATTTAACTTACTTTTAGCTAGCTCATATAATTGATTATTCAATTTAACCTTCTGGACACTATATGTTCCATTTTCATCTTTTATAGCTTGATATAAGCCTTCACTAGCATAAGTATCCAATACTTTTTTTGCTAAATCAGAATTACTTAATGAGGTAGAACTTAAATTCCGTCCAATTTGATTATTTAATTGATCAATTAACTCATCAGCTTTGTTTAAAGTTAAACCCGATTTCTGATTGTAATTTGTTCCCTCGTAACTTTCATGCGCATTACCAACCTCAATAGCAATATTTTTACCAAACTCTTTGGTAATCATTGCTTGCCATAGAGTATGACGTAAGGCATTACCCATACTACCTTCAAATACAACTTCATCTTTTGTATATCCTAATTTGAATAGCTCTGCTGGGTTTAATAAGTTTAATTGATAGGTTGAAGCGATAGTAGATATGTTTGGATTTAATATACTTGCAGGGTTTGGATCTACTGAACCTATCTGATAAGCAATTTGGGGATGCTTTATTGCAAATTTGGCTTGTAATAATAACTCATTATTCTCCACCGCATTCTGCCCAACCACACTAGCCAATTGTGCATTAAAAGCTGAATCTCCTACCGTGCCTCCAACCACTGCGCCTATCGCTGCGGTCAAATCTCGGATTTGGGTCTTTGCATCTTCTGGTAATAGGTTTGGATCGAACTGTCCTGTTTGTGGGTTAATCGCTGTCTTGCCATCATTATAGCGTTCAACTAAATAGTTGGCTGCTGCTTCACTCGCAACCGCCGCACTTCCTCCTGCCGCAGGGTTACCATTATTCACATACGCCAGTGCTGCACCTAAGATGGCATGACTCACCATTTGTGTTGTCGTATTCTTATCCTCACCATGTCCAAATTTTTCTCCAATCACATTGGCGGCATAAGGGGCTAAAGTATTCGCTGCAACCTGTAAATCAGTTTGCCCACCTAATGCGCCTGTCACTGCCATTGTGACTGCATTTAAGGCGCGGCTCTTGTCTCCTCCCATGCCCCAATCTTGGGCTAATTCTGAGGCAGTTTGGTAACTCGGTGACGTATTTTTTAGAATTTGTTGTTTTTCATTCGGATTGCTCGAAGTTTGGTATTTCTCCCATTCCTCTCCGCCTTTTGCCTGTAAGTCTGCAATCGCTTGTTGTTCTGCAACTTGCTTGTTTGCTACGGCTTGCGCTTGTTGATTCTGGCTATAGGTTCTCGTCGCTGCGGCAATCGTGGATGTCGCATTTGCAACGGTCTTTTGTTTATCCAGAATCTCTTGCAGGTTAGGTAAGGTTTCAACTTGTCGATTGGCTGTCGTAATATCACTGTGAATACCCAAGTCTTTTGCGGTTGTGGCTTTTCCTCCAATGCTGATATTGCCTTCACTTAAGGTGGCATAAGTGCTGCTGCTGTCCTTGTTTTCTTCATGCTGTGGCAAGCCTGGGCTAAAGCTGGTTGCATTACGCCAGTTTTCATTCGAGGTTGGATTGGCTGCTTTGGTTGCGTTGTTGTCGCTACCTGCTTTGTCTTTGTTGAAGCTTGTTCCACCTGATAGGCTCACGCTAGTGGTTTGGTAGTTACTTTGATTGTCGATGTTGCTATAGCTTAGGCTATTCGCTGTCAGGTCATTTTTGTCTTTAGTTGCTGTCGAGCTAATTGCACCACCTTGTAAATCCACATGATCTGCTTTGACATGATAACCACCGTCGCCTGCAAATAAGCCGCTTTGCTGGTTCACAGTGTTGGAGCTATACGAATATTGCCTGTAGCAATATTTTGTGGGGGCAACAAGACACGGGTCGTAACATAACCATCCGCAATAATTTTATTCTGGACTAGATCTAGTGCCTGATTCAGCCCCTTTACCCCGAGACAACGACCAATAATATTATTTTTGCCTTGAGTAATTTCATTAAATGCAGATAAAAAGTGTCCTGCATCTTCCCCCTGAAGCAGTATCTTTTTGATATCAAAACACGGGCTTTCACTGTGTGAACTTAAATACTGGAGTTGTTGGGATGGAATACTCATCTTAGGCTGATCAAGATGAACATTGACCTCAGGCTGGATTTGTTTTTGTAGAGCTTCATCGCGCTGTTGTTGGCGAATGCTCTGATCCGCTTGTATCTGTTGAAAATCTGATGGTTCCGCGGCATGTAGATGAACAAAAGCCAATAAACTCGTACAGAGTACATTCTTTTTATTAAATATCATTTTAGTAAACTTAGGTTAAAACATGTTAAATTTCAAAAAATAATCATAACAAAGTTTATTTATTTGTAAATATCATTTAAGTATTATTTTATACAGATCTGTCTATAAGTAAAAGTTAGAGGTGAAATTCACCGTTTACGATTCGTGGCTAGGTAAGTGATCATTACTTCATGCATTAATTTTACGAGCTGTCCCCCCATATGATTAGTTATTTTTTCGTAAGGCAAAATGATGCTATAGCTTTAGTTAATCTTAACGATGTAACAGGTATTGAACGATTCAATCCGCTCATCTAGAGGATAGATAACCCGTGAAGTACGATTTTAATTACGAAGAAAGGGGGAGGAATTTTAGCTTTAAGTGATCCGATTATATTTAAAATAGAATAAGTATTAAAATCCATTAACTTCCTAAATAATTGAACAATAAATCGCCCTATGTAAGTTCAGCCTTTCTTAGTCATCACCCATATTTAGTCACGTCCTATTCCTCCCTTATTGGTTTATAATATCTACAGCTGTTTTTCTGAATCATATTTTCAATTCAAAAATGGACAAACTGGATAAAGATCTGGACAAAACGGATAGAGATAAAATCACGCTCGCGGTTCAATCAATCTAACGTATTAGTTCAGAAAAAGGATTGGATCATGGGCTCACGTAATATGATTGAATGGCAGAATTTTGTTCAGGGATGTATCGATTTTCGCCCAGAAGAGGGTGTTTACCGTATCGCAAGGGACATGTTTACCCAACCCGAACTGTTTGACTTGGAAATGGAACTCATCTTTGAAAAGGTCTGGATTTATGCCTGTCACGAAAGTGAAATTGCAAATCCTCATGATTTTGTCACGGTTCAAATTGGTCGACAACCTCTGATTATTAGCCGTGATGCCAAAGGCGAATTACACGCGATGGTCAATGCCTGCGAGCATCGAGGTGCAACCTTGACTCGGGTTTCAAAAGGCAATCAATCAACCTTTACCTGCCCTTTCCATGCATGGTGCTATAAGTCTGATGGCCGTTTGGTCAAAGTCAAAGCACCTAGTGAATATTGTGAAGATTTCGATAAATCCAGCCGTGGCCTAAAACAAGGACGTATTGCAAGTTATCGTGGTTTCGTATTCGTCAGTCTGGATACTCAAGCAACCGATTCCCTCGAAGACTTTTTGGGAGATGCCAAAGTTTTTCTAGATCTTATGGTTGAACAGTCACCAACAGGTGAACTCGAAGTTTTGCAAGGAAAATCGGCCTATACCTTTGCAGGCAACTGGAAATTACAAAACGAAAATGGTTTAGATGGCTATCATGTCAGTACCGTCCACTATAACTATGTTTCGACAGTTCAGCACCGCCAACAAGTCAACATCGAAAAAGGTGAAGAACTCGATACACTGGATTACAGTAAATTAGGCGCAGGTGATCAAACGACTGATGATGGTTGGTTTAGCTTTAAAAATGGTCATAGCGTTTTATTCAGCGATATGCCAAATCCAACAGTACGTCCAGGCTATGCAACCGTTATGCCTTACCTGATTGAAAAATTTGGTGAAAAACGTGCGGAATGGGCAATGCATCGCTTACGTAACCTAAACTTGTACCCAAGTTTGTTTTTTATGGATCAAATTAGTTCTCAGTTACGTATTGTCCGTCCAGTGGCGTGGAATAAAACTGAAGTCATCAGTCAATGTATCGGCGTGAAAGGTGAATCTGCTGAAGCTCGACGCAATCGTATACGCCAGTTTGAAGATTTCTTTAATGTCTCTGGTTTGGGGACACCTGACGATTTAGTCGAATTCCGAGAACAACAAAAAGGGTTTCAAGCACGTCTGGAACGCTGGAGTGATATTTCACGTGGATGTCATCGTTGGGAATATGGTATGAGCAAAAATGCAGAGGATCTTGGTATTCAACCTGTAATGACAGGCCGCGAATTTACTCATGAAGGTTTATATGTCAATCAGCATGGCCACTGGCAGCGTCTATTGCTTAAAGGTCTCAATAACAAAGCCCTAGAAATGCAAGAGATCAGCTTTGAATTTGAAAGTAACATGGTTGAAGGAGTGTAATCATGTCTTTAGAACTTCATTTTTTAGTTTCACAATTTTTGATTAAGAAAGCTGAACTTTCTGATGCTTATGACTGGGACGCTTATCTTGATCTTTATGATGAAGACAGCGAATACCATATTCCGCAATGGATTGATGATCATCACTACGTACAGGATCCCAATCAGGGCTTGTCTTATATTTACTATGCAGATCGTGCAGGTTTAGAAGATCGCGTGTTTCGTATTCGTACCGGTAAAGCCGCTTCTGCAACGCCTTTGCCACGAACGTTACACACCATGAATAATATCCGTGTAAAACAAATGGATGATGGACTGATTGAAGCAAAAGTTGCATGGCAAACTCTGTATAACCGTCAAGGTTTAGAAGGTCGTTTTTATGGACATGCGACCTATATCCTACGCAAAACGGAGAATAACTTCCGTATTCGTCGCCAACATAGTGTGTTGCTGAATGACAAAATTGATTCTGTTCTCGACTTTTATCATGTTTAAGGAGAAATAGGATGGGACATTCGGTTGCTTTAAACTTTGCAGATGGTAAAACTTTTTTTATTTCAGTCAATAACGATGAACTACTACTCGATGCAGCAGTTCGTCAAGGTATTAATTTACCTTTAGACTGTCGTGAAGGTGTCTGTGGAACTTGTCAGGGAAAATGTGAAACAGGCATTTATCAGCAAGACTATGTGGATGAGGATGCATTGAGCGAACGTGATCTTTCAGAACGTAAAATGTTGGCTTGCCAAACCCGAGTTCAGTCCAATGCTGCTTTTTATTTTGATCACAACTCGGACATCTGCAATGCGGGAGAAACACTCAAAATAGAAACCAAAGTTACTCAAATAGAGCTCGTTTCTGAAACTACGGCAATTCTTCATTTGGATGCAAGTGCTTACACAGAGCAGTTGCAATTTCTACCAGGACAATATGCGCGAATTCGTATTCCAGATACCCTAGACTGGCGTTCATATTCATTTGCCAATCGCCCAAATACCCTTAATCAGCTTCAATTTCTGATTCGTTTACTGCCAAATGGCGTGATGAGCAATTATTTACGCGATCGTTGTCAAGTCGGGCAGTCTATCGTGATTGAGGCTCCATTAGGCAGTTTCTATCTGCGTGAAGTTGAACGTCCATTGGTTTTTGTTGCAGGTGGTACAGGCTTATCTGCCTTCTTAGGCATGTTGGATAATATTGCTGAGCAGGCTGATGCTCCGCCCATCCATCTTTATTATGGTGTAAATAGTGAAGCAGACCTTTGCGAGCAAACCCGGTTAAAAGCATATGCCGAGCGTATTACAAACTTTAACTATCATCCGATTGTGACGAAAGGTAGCGCTGAATGGCAAGGTAAATCAGGTTATATCCCTGAACATCTGAATAAACATCAACTGGCTGAACACGCTTTTGATATGTATTTGTGCGGTCCACCTCCCATGATTGAAGCCGTAAAAAACTGGTTAGACCAACAGGCATTACAAAACTATCGGATCTATAGTGAAAAGTTTTTACAAAGCAATACTGCACAGGTGTCATCGTAAAAACAGACTGCTATTAAATAATATAGGATAAAAAAAGCTTTCGTTTTAAAAATAAACTTCAAACCAAGAATGTGGCAAGCTCTTTAACTCAACTAAAAGGTATAAATTAAAGCCTGCCACATCGAAATGAGATGCATATGCAGAAAGTTAGAAAATAAACTATCAACAAAACGACTTTCTTATGAAAGAAATAAAATACAGTGTTTTGCCATGTCCATGCACCTATCCAGAGTTACTCTAGCGCACGTAGTGAATGATTTATTTCAGGAACTTAATCTGGATATTCAGCTATCAGAAGGCAGTAACAGCTTGCCTTTATTCTAATCACAATTTTCGACGCTTGGTGTCACTTGGGCTTTCACCAAACTCTTCACGATACGCACTCGAAAAACGGCCTAAATGTGTAAACCCCCAATCATAAGCAAGCTTTGAAATTGAAATTTTTTGATCTTCAACGGCCCGATTTAACACTTTATAAACCTGTTGCAAACGATATTTACGCAAATAGGACATCGGGCTCATGCCATAAAACTGTTGAAATTCATCATGCAACTTTGATTTAGATATGCCCACAAACCCATATAGATCTTCTATAGTCAGATCCTCACAGGCATGTTCTACGATAAAAGCTTCAACTTTCTTAAGATACGCAGGAATATATTGACCTGATAATGCCTTTAAAGCCGCAGAATAATTATTTTCCTGCGATAAAAGTAAAGCCTTAATAATAAAATTTTCATAATCCTCAGATAACATCTGTAAACCATAAAAATGATGATACTGCGACTTGAGCTGTAAAAAATTTTGAATATTACTCCACCACGTCCCGATCAGCTGTTCTGAATCAAGATGCATTTCTGGATTAAAAATAACAGGCTTATCAACCGGTTGTTTCAGCAAATCAGCTAAAACTACATGTAAACTTTTTTCTGGAATAACAACCTGTAATTTTTTGCAGTCTTTATCTATCACCAGATCTTGCCATTCAGCGTTGGAAACGATCAATCCACTTTTCTCATTTGAAAGGTAATGAACACCGGCCTTGGTTAAAGTTTGCTGTCCATGAATAGGCAGGCTAATACTATACGCCTTTAAATGAGAAATATTGATGGCAACGTTCGCACCATAGCTAATTGTACCTATTGCCAATTTTTTATGCGGTAAGCGCATCCCATCATAATGGAAATTGAGAGTATCGCGAGATATGGTATCCAGACGATGTTCGCCACAAATATTTGACATTAAACTCTGTGCAAAATCTGCTTCACATGAGCGATGGCTTAAATCCATTTCTTGGCTGAGTGGGCCCATAACCTTTCACCTAGCTAATTTACGTACTATCCCTGATAAAGCAAAATGTCTGCCATAATAACCCTAAATTTTTATTCTTTTGATTTTCACTCATCCACTATATTCAATGAATATACTTTAAATCCTAAATCCCAAGATAACTGAGTATCAGAAATGATTCAATCAAGTTTAGCCAAATCTTCTATTCATCTTAAATAGCAGCTCAAAAACTTTATGGGATAGAATGCCGTTATAAATTTCTTTAGCTATTATTCAATGGTATAAATATACGTTCAATTTATAACAAAATAAATCAACGAACTGCTACATACCACTGATTTTTACTTTTAAATCAGTAACAGATGCCCCTACTGCACCGATATTACCGATCGGGCCATTTTGTATACCATTAAAAACAGTAGAACTACTCTGCCCAGTCGTACCTAAGGTGACCGTACTTAAACTTGCATCCAATTTACTTGAAGTACCCGTGTTTCCAAATACAAAACCACCTGATTCTATACCTGCATAAAAGTTATTTAGTAAGAAACCATTGGTTGTATCATTTGCTTTTAAAGCCACTGTAAAAGAAGCACCAGCACCTGAATTATCTGAAATGAGTGTAATCGGACACCCCCCACTACAAATAGAGCCAATGGCGCCGCCAAACTGGATCATATGCCCCTGCGGAGCATTGCCGAGCTGAATATTCATTTTTGGCGAATTACCAGAAATAAAATTTACATTAACACTACTACCAACCCGTATTAACTCTTTGATATCACTATTTAGACTAGTTCCAGTAAATATAGATTTGGAGCTACTTATACTCGAAGTTGAATTAGTTCCCACTAAATAAATTGAAAATGGTGAAAGCGTTAGACCTGTAATTTGATTGGCAAATGAAATAGCTAGATTTGCAAATGCTTTATTATTGGCACCAGCATCTGTATCTACCACGATATTAAAAGTCGGAGAATTATTAGCGCCGCTAAAGTTAAGTGTTACTGGGGTATTGGTTGTACTCGCGAGGGTCATTCCAGCCCGAGATCCATAAGATGTATTGGCAATACCATTGGTATCAATCAGAGAAATCTGATTAAACTGGACTTTACTCATGCCTACACCAATGTTAATCCCGTCCTGTCCTGTCGTTGCTGAAAGACTTTGGTCATCCATTGGCTGCATAGCCATAATCATAGGTGCAAAGCATATTAAACTTATACATCCCAGTATTTTATTTTTTTTCATTGTCCTAATCCTTAAGACAAATACAATTTGGTTACTTCTTACACATACTACAGTAATTGAAGTAGTGTGTAAGTTTTTATCCGACTAAAGGCTGATCAACAAAACTTCAAACTTCCATAACAGTTTGGTTTAAAATTTTGACCTGTTAAGGTTAGATTTGTAAGAGGAAAGTCTAGTGTTGTAGTCATAGGAACATTACCTACTACCAGATCAGATCCTCCAACACAACCAGTCAAAAGATTACCACAATTACGTGGATTATTAGTTAAATCAGCATTAATACCAGCAATCGTTTGCTGTAGTACCGCATTGGTAATAGCTACTTGAGTTGTAGGGCTAAGACTTCCGAGTTCAACTTGATCTTCCATAGCCAACCACCATCCTTTTTGTGAAGCAGCAGCAGCTCCAGGCCAAAGCACAGCGCTCTTTTGTAAGGATAAAGAAGCAGGATTTTGTAGGTATAATGCATGTATTAATCCCAAGTTTTGATTAACTGTAATATCTGTTTTCAGACCAGTAATATTACCGGTAACATTTTTATTCAGATTTAAAAATCCAGCTACCGTAGCAACTAAGTTTCCTGAAAAGTCTATACGTTCAACAGTTCCACTACCTTTTAAATTAACTGTAGTTAATCTATTTCCAGAAACTACAGTAGAACCTATTGTAAATGGAGCATTTGTTGAAGATAGATTTAGATTATAGTCTTTAGAGGAATACGATATATTATAACAAGGGTCCAAAAAACCATCTTTACAAGTTGTTCCTGAGCTACTGCCTAATAATCGACCTTGCACTATACCATTTATTGCCATATTCGTATCATTATAAGTCATGGTGCGGGCTCCTGTTGTTGCAACCCCACTTGCTTCTTTTGTCTTCATATATCCACTGAATCTATTTAATCCATTTGGTGTAGATGAATTTTCTGTTCCTAATGTTAAAAGACCTTCAATTTGCTCTGCGCTTAAACGAAAGCCTAAAACTTCCCGAGTTGCAGCACTACCAGGATTTTTAATAGCAAATTGAATAAAAGGATTGGTAATCTTAGCTGAAGAAGATGTTCTATCATTGGATGTGTAATTATAATTAATTGTACCATCAGAGTTTTTGGGCAATCCACTTAATGCTAGATTATCAATATCCAAATCACATGCCCCTGCACCATTATCCCCCCCACAGCCTAATTGTAATTTTTTAATATTTGCATTTAACTCAACAATAGCTTCCATACCTAATTTATAAAAGCCTAAATTGCTCTGATTGTAGGTATTACCAAGACTGTCTGTTAAATTCGTCCCTTGTTGATATTGTAAGGTTAATAAACCTTGGCCAACTTCTTTGGATAATTCATGATCGGAAAGAGCAGTAAGTTCATTTCCATGGGTATAGGGGGTTAAAATTAACAATAGTACTAATAATTTTTTATTCATTTTACTCTCCCTAAAAAGTCCCATCCCTTGGCGTGATTTTCATTTCGCTTGTCAAACGTCCACCTGTAATTGCAAGCTCCCCTAAACGCTGCGCACTCCCTACCGTTCCGCTCACTGAAGGATAGAAGTCTACATTCTTAACACGAAAAACCTCAGCGGCAGTTTTATTCGGATTAAAGTTAAAACCCAAATTAAAGCCAACGTTATTACTATTCACAACTATTTTATTATCAAACGCTACTGTGCCAACAATATTATCCAAACCCATCGTTGAACCATCGATAGGATCAACAAGCTGAATTGAGTTATTTTGAGTTTTATCTAATTCCAATAGACCGATAAAGTTAAGTGCATTTTTATCTTCTTTAGGAGTGCCATCGCTATTGTAGTCTGAAGCAGCTAAAGAAAGAGGAATAATGGAAAAGTTAGCTTGGCCTGCGAGCCTTAACTTAATAGCAGCCAATACATCATAATTTTTGGTAAAACTATCAGAAGAAGCATAGCATCCACCACTCGTTGGACACGTCTTATATTTCGCTCCTGGTAAATAACCTGCTGCTAACTGAGCTGACATTGCCATAAGCAGTTTAGGCATACTGACATTAATTCTACCATTCTCAAAGCCCATACTACCTGTACCATTGAGTAGCATGTCAATGTTCCTCAAACCAACATAATAATCTGTTGGGTTATTATTATCGTTGGCATTTTTTCCACCATCAATTAAGATAATTGACGTTGTTTTTGAGCCATCTGTGCTTACGCCTTGAGTACTAATAGAACCACTAAATCCAATGCGTTCAGAACCACTGACTGCTGTTTTTTGAATAACACCATTATTATAAGCAACCAAGTAATCACCACTGGTTGCTCCATTACTTAAACGTGGACTAAATGCAAAGTTAGCATTTAAATTATAAATAGGTAGACCCAAGCCCCACTGTGTTGTTCCAGAAACGTTATTAACGACACTATTTGCATCCGTATAAATAAATTGTCCACGGCGAGACAATGCTGAAAAATTCATACCACGTATCGCCAACACCGTATAAGGGGTATTATTAGACGAGAGTGTTTGAATATAATCTGCGGCGGTCACTAATCTATTGGTATCTACAGAGTTCCCTAAATAAGTTGAAGTGAGCGCAGTATTGGTTGGCAGGGTAATTTGGTTAGCATTTACTAGATTGAAATATATACCATCCATGCTTAAACCAGCATGATCACTATTTAGCGCGACTCCAGAAGTCGTTTCTGTACCTGTCATATTTTTACGTGTCAACAAAGGAGTAATGTTGGCGAATCGTAATCCGTAGGTTTGATTCCCCGCTCCGCCCAATTCCAAACTCGTTGCCTCCACTCCTGACAAATTATCACGATCACTTGTGAATTCACCATTTAGACGAAATGCAAGACCAGTATCACCAGCAATTGAGTTACCATTTGTCACACCTAAAATAGTCGATGCAGTGTCTTTAGTACCGCGTAACTGCAATACACCATTGATCATACGACCATTAGCACCAGCACGTATTACTCCTTTTGCAGAATTAGCATTGAGAGTTGTTCCACTGCTTGCCACATTCGGTTGCACCATAAATTCTAGATTTAAACCAGATTTTCCATTTGCATCTCTTTTAAAATCAACATAACCAATGTCGGTTGCACCACTTCCTGAAACAGGATTGGTTCTTAAAACCAGACCTTCTGTTGGGTCAACATACATGTAGCCTTTGGCGCCAAAATTAAAATTAAAATCATTCATAATGAGTGCATTATAAGATGTACCTACATCTTTTTGGCTTAACCCAATATCTAGACCTTTAATACCTAAATCTAGTGAAGAAAATCCTGTTTTACTAAATAGTCCATCCGCAGTGGTTATATGCATGGTTAATGGGGTATTTGCAGTGTTTTGTATAGTTACTTTTCCAAATGATGCCGCATTAGAACAAGTAGTCATCGAATCGGATGTCTTACACAGCGTAAATTTGTCTGCCTGCACGGTTCCCAAATTAGCAGCAACGTCCAAATCAAGCCCAGTTTTACTGCCATTTGATAAACTTCCCGCATTCATTTTAAGCGTGATATTAGGCTGGGAAGGGTTTGCGGACGTTATTTTAACGCCAGTTAAACTCGCTCTTAAGCTATCTTGTGTACTGGCTGCTGTAGAACTTCCTGTTTTATCATCCCAATAAATCTGATCAAATCCAACTGAACCATAACCAACTTCGGCTACTATCCCATCCTGCCCATCAACTGCTCGCATATCGCTATCATTCATTGCTTGCATGGCATAACTATTTTGCATAGAAAATAAAATGCTACAGGTAAGAACCTTCAAGAGAAATTTTTTTTGTCTATCCATTTTAGCTGTCATTTTCAAACTCCCTTTTTTTATTTTTTACTCAACAACGTGGATGAGTTGAATCACAACTAAAAATCATGACTTTGCCGTTCAATGCAAGGTTTCCTGTCAGTTTCATTCCTGTGAAACCGACCTCTCTTCCATTGTCATATCCACTAACAGTATATATACCGTTTGAATATGAGTTTACATTAGCAGTTCCCCCAGATGTATTTGCCAAATAACCCGCTTTATCATCGCCTGTACCATTATCGGTTTCAATGGACATTGTATCAAAGCCAAAATTACGAAAGAGTATAGGACTGTCATATTTTGCGCCCAGCTGGATTGCTGGTTTTACGACCCCCACTCCACTTTTATTGTTATATTGTAAATCAACACCATCCAACCCTAATTTTTGAATATTAATTGTGCCCTGAACACCTTTGAAGACAAGCCATTGTCTATTTCCAGCGGCCTCCGTTCCTCTGTTATTAAAGTTTAATGCTAAACGACAATATCTCAAATCTGAACACAGAGTTGAATCAAACTGTCCGGTTGATGTTTGATTCAAAGTAACTTTTAAAGAAAGATCAGCACCAGCTTGACCTTCTATCTTTTGCAATTCGGTGTTATTCAATTGTTCGAGTGCAGCATGACTCTGTAATGAAATTAGAAATGCCAAACTCAATAAAATTTTTTGCATGTTTGACCCCTTTACAAACCTTTGGTCGTAATTTTCATATGCTGAATAAGCACACCATCTATTGCAGCGGATCCCAAATTAACCGCTGTACCAGTACCATCTTTAAAAGTAATACCTTTTGCTGTTGCTGAGGTATCAGCGGTAATTGATTTTGTGGTGGTGCTATATGCCACATCTCCCACTGTAATACTGCTGTGAGTTGGATTACGGGTTGTTGTACCCGAAGTTCCACATTCAAATTGACTACAAGTAGACCCCAGATAGGTCGTGCTACTGGTATTGCTATAGTCTGTATAAATCTGATTATAGACAGCCGCTACATTGGGTATACGAGTTACTTCTAAGACAATATTTTTCCCATCATCAGCCACACCTAAAATCACAGGTTGGTATAAGCTCCCCAATGCCAAGTTTATATGTGCATTATATAAATATAGGCCTTCCAATGAGTTAAAAATAGGAACCACACCACCATCTATTGCCGGGGTATTTAATAAATTATTTAAATTTGGGCTTGCAGTAGTTTCTTGAGTACTGAGTCGTAAAACACCATTATCATTGGTGGTATTTTTTTGTGTAGTGCCACTTGTAGTTATGGAACTTAAAGTATTAAATCTTAATAAAGCAGCTAGACCCAACGTATTATTATAACTAGTGACTGTAGAACCATCGAGCGTTTGGAATAATTTTAGATTACTACCATTGACACTTAAACCATTCCACACACCTTGTAAACGAATTCTATTCGCCCGCATATTTGTGCTATTAGTCTTACAATCCGCAGAACCATTTAGACAAAATTCTGCGGCATTCCCTTCTACTTTACTTGGATCCCGAACAAATGCGTCCGCCCATAAACCTAATTTGAGATTATAATCATCACTCGTACCGCTACTATCATACAAAGGTGCTTCATAAGTAAGATAACTTACATTTTTATTTGTTCCTGCAAAATTAGGAATATTGGATGCTGTTAATACTTTTAAAATCCATGGATTTGCCGCTGTACCCCAGCTTGAAATATTGGTTCCGCTATAGCGCGTATTTACATTATTATCATTCTTGGATAATGCTAAACCATATAGATAAATATCCGCTTTACCTATCTTGTTGGCTGCTGTCTGGTTATAAGTCTGTATGGTGGAGCTCAAAGGACCTACAGGCACAATATGCAAGTAACCGGTGCCTGGATTACTGTTATCAGAAATATCCGTTTTTGATATAGATGTACTGGTAGTACTCGTTGCACCATTTAATTGGAAAGAAAAATCAGTAGGTAATAAGGCAATTCCTTCACCTGTAGTTTGACTTAGATTTTCATCAGAAATTTCTTGCAACGCAAAACAAGATTGGCTTAAACATAAGCCTATTACACTTGCTAGAACGGTTTTCTTTAAATTTACCGTATAAGTAATTGCCGTCATCATTGACCATCCTTTTATACGATGCTCCGCACCATATTTCTTTTTCTATAAAATCCTTTAACTTAAGCAATCCAAGCTTAAGAGAAAAATATTGGCATCTTTTGCCAACTTTTACTCAATTTCTATTATGCGCATTAATTACGCAAATGCAAAAAAAAACATGTAAAAAAAAACTTTTCCGACAAATGAAAATATTAAAAAGCCAACCATTTGCTATAAATGATTGGCTTTTTTTAGATATGAAAAATTAAATAAAATGACTTAACAAAATTTTAAACTACCATAACAGTTAGGCGTAAAAGTCTGATTTGCAAGCACCAAATTTGTCAATCCCATTGATACAGCAGAGGAGTTTGATAAATTAACTGCGCCTGTATTAATGGTACCAGCCAAACAACTTGTCGCAAGAACTCCGCAGTTAATTGGATTATTTGTTAAATAATTGCTGACTTGACTTAATGTCTGTTTTACTACATCCGAAGTAATAGTGACAGTGTTAGCAGGCGTAACATCCCCAATATCAATTGGGTTTGAGAGCTCTAACCACCATCCTGTCTGAGCGGTGGATTTAGCATCAGGCCAAATTAAATTTTGCTTCTGCATGGATAATGATGCTGCAGTTCCGTTCAAATTTACTTTATGAAAATATCCCAAATCTTCACTTACAGCTACGTTAACACCTAAATTATTTACGGTGCCGCTTAATGTACCTGAAATTGAAATAGGTATAAAACCATAGACTTTCGCATCTGCATCGACCGTTCCACCTAACTGAATACCACTTACAACGGCAGTACCTGTTAAATTTGCACTTGTAATGCGTTTACCCGTTATAACTTGAGAAGGAAGCGAAAGAGAACCCGAGGCCGAGCTTAAAGTTAGATTATAATTTGAAGAAGTGAAATCAGCAGTAATAAGACCACTTGAACTTTTAATTTTACCAGTAATTGCCTGATTTAAACTACTTTGAGTTAATCCTGAATTTACAGCACCTGTGCTTACAGTACCAGTGGTATCCTTTGTAACCATATAGCCACTAAAGGAGTTTATGCCACTTTTAGCGTCTCCATTTTCCAAGCCAAAAGTAAGTAATCCTTGTATAGATTCAGCACTTAAACGAAATCCAGCCACCTCACGTGTAGAAGCTGAATTCGGATTCTTAATGGCAAATTGAATAAACGGATTAGTAATGGTAGCGGATGAACTTGCCCTGCCTGTACTTGTATCGGCTACTCCGCTTAGACTTAGATAATCAATATCAATATCACATGCACCCGCACCATTTACGCCGCCACAGCCTAATTGTAATTTTTTGATATTCGCATTTAAATCAACCTGAGCTTCCATCCCTAATTTATAAAAGCCAATATTACTCCCTGTATTCTGATTTTGTGAATCTGTTGGGGAAATATAGGAAAGTGTCATCAATCCTTGCCCTTCTATATTCCTCATTTCTCCATCATTTAAAGAAACAATAGCGGCATGAGTATATGAAAAAAAAGAAAGTAGACTGAAAGACAGAAAAGAGAGCGTGATTGCTCTCTGGTTTTTATTTTTCTTCATCTTGAGATTTCCTTGTAACTCATTTGACTTGCCTGTCATTTGAAGAAGAATAGTACTCTATGAGTTTTTTCGACTCATAGCCGTACATTTAACAATCAATTCAAGATTAAATGACCAAACAAAAACTAGATACATTGATTCACAAAAAAACAAATATGATGGAGAAAGAATGAAGACCGATGAACGTTAAATACAGCCCGTGATTTTACAAAATTAGCAGAATTTTAAATTTCCATAACAATTGGGAGTAAAGCCTTGTTTAGCCAATTGTAGATTATTTAAAGTCATACTCGCATGCGGTGCATGTTCTAAATCAACCGTACCGACAGGAATAGTATTTCCAGCTAAACAATTGATGGCCAGTATCGCACCACAATCGACGGGTTGCTTGTTCGTTAAATAGTCACCTACCTGAGTCATAACTTCATTTAATGTAGATTGGGGAATATCAACTTTAAGCGACGGGTCAATTTTTCCAATGTCAATTGGATTAGAGAACTCTAACCACCATCCTTTTTGAGCAACAGAAACCCCTTGAGTCCATTGGATATCTTGAGATTGTAAAGATAGTGAAGCTGCTGTTCCATTTAAACTTGCCTTATGAAAAAAGCCCAGCCCTTCATTTATCGTAGCATCAACTGTTAAATTTTTAATTGTTCCAGTTGCTTGCTTATTCAAATTTAATAGACCTGCGACCTGAGCAACAATATTTCCGGATAAGTCAATATTATGCACAACTGCTGAAGCCTGTAGAACAGCAGTATTAATACGTTTACCCGTAATAGGTTGCTGTTTCAGAATCAAATCTCCTTTTAAAATATTACTTCCTGTCTCTTGATCTCTAAGATTTAAATTATAACTTGTGGTTTTAAACGGTAAATTACCTGCAAATAAAAGACAGCAAGCATTACCACTAATTGCATTATAACCATCGGACTGTTTAAGTTGTCCCCTTGCTTCTTCTCCACTTACAAGACTAGTTCCATAACCGTTTACTAAAGCAGTTCCTGTTGTAGGAGCAACTTGCATGTAACCGCTTAAAGAATTAATACCATTCGGTTGCCCTGTATTTTCTGTACCAAATGTAATGAGTCCTATCGCTTTTTCAGCACTCAAATTAATTCCTACAACTTGTCGTGTTGCAGCAGTATTGGGGTTTTTAATGGCAAATTGGATAAATGGATTAGTTAAAACCGCTGAAGATCCTGCTCTTGCGTTACGATCAATAGCTGTATCTGTATTAGAAGTTGCAGAGTTTCCCAAGCCACTTAAACTTAAATTATCAATATCAATGTCACAATTACCTGCCCCATTTGCTCCCCCACACCCTAATTGAAGTTTCTTAATATTAACGTTCAATTCCAGATCAGCTTCAAGTCCAAGTTTATAAAAGCCGATGTTACTATTGGGGTCACGTTTTCTTTCTAGGTTTGCCGGGTCGGTAGGAGCAATATAAGATAAATTCATTAATGCCTGCCCTTGTATTTGAGCAAGTTCACTATCGTCCATAGGAACTAATGTTACTTCCGATTTTGCCTGAGTACTTAAAGCAAACCACACTAAAATACCCAAAACAAAAAACCGAAGTTGGTAATTCTGCATGTTATAATTCCTCTTACATCCTTATAAAAGTATCAACTTTTATATCCATTACTTTTTGTTTTTATAAAAGTAATCATACTTTTATTTTTAAATAACCAACCAAACAACTTATAAAGTTGAGCTGCTATTTAATCAAACATACTAAAATTACTGATAGCAAATACAATCAAAATAAATAGAAGAATGGAATTTTATGCTACTAGAATCGCTTTACTCATTAATTTATTTTAGAAATATTATTACTTATAGAAATTTTATAAGAAATTAAATTAATAAAAATCAATATTTAAACTATGTATCCACCTATCAGATTTACTCCTATATACGCTAAAATTTTATTTTATCACTTTCACTCAGTAACATTAATAATACACTGTAATTTAAATACACTAAAATTTTTCAACTGTTCATTTATTAAATCAAATAACTCAAGTTTTTCGATAAAATTAATCAACTCTAGTTAAGTATTTAATTCTTAAAAACATAAAATTATCAAAATATCTTTGGTATTAAGTACTTAATCATGAAATTAATTCCATAAAACATAAAAAGATTATATCATTTTATAAAATCAAATCTCTTTAAATGTACTAACACTGACAGCATGAGTACAGAAAATATTTAAAATAATAAGCTAAATAATTGTTATATAATTTAAATACACAAAAATTTTTCTTAATTTATCATTTAAGATTTTTTCAAATGTGACAAGCTAAAGAAAAAACATTTTTTTATACTTTAGCTTGTATATTGATAACACATTCTCATTTAGAGCAAGCACTTAGCTAAAATCTCGAGCAATAATCTAACAAAATTTTAGACTACCATAGCAGTTGCTTTTTATATATTGGGAGGTTAATTGTAAGTTATTTAAAGTAAGATTTGCAGTTTGACTACTTACATCAATATTGAGTTTCTTTTCAATTGGGCTATTTGCAACAGCTCCCAAAGCCTGACCAAAATCAACAGAAATATCAGATCCAGTCATTAGCGCCTGAGTTACAAAACCTGCAACCTGCGGTAATACAGCCGAAATATCTGCTTTATTTGTAGAGGTCAAATAACCTAAATCAATCGGATCTTTAAAAGACAACCACCACCCTTTTTGTGCAATATCATCACTATTTGCCCCAGGCCAACGCAAGACCTGACTCTGTAATGCTAAATAACCTCCGGTTCCTCTAAGTGGAATATTATGAAACATATTTAATGCTTCAGCAAAAGTTACGTTTAAATTTAAGCCATTTAAACTAGAGCCCGAAGCCATCTTAAATTTCGCAGTAGACACGAAGCATATAATAATTCTCACACAGCTCGAACTGTCACCATTAGGAGATACACTTTGTCCTGCTGAATAAGCTGCATAATCAATCAAATCCACGCCTAATTGATTTACATAACTACTTGTTGCGACATTACCACAAGCGGCAGCACTTGCTCGATCTGAACGTGCACAATCTAAGGGAATACTAGAGATAGCGACATTAATATTATTAACTATCGCTGCTGTCATACGATTGCCTGTAATAACTGAAGTCGTATTTTTAGTAAATGGCACTGTCATGCTGGGTACCGAAATACCTTGCGTATCACTAGTATGAGCAGATGTATAACTAACAAAATCACGTGAACCAAAGACCCCTAAGTCCAACTTACCTGCAATTGCTTGACATGTTCCATTTGCCCCTCCCACTTTTGCCGCACACCCATCACTACCCGCTGCACCAAAAGTTGACGCTTGTGTTGACACTTCCCCTTTTAACGCAGCTAACTGTAAATAACCACTCAAACTTTGAATACCATCCGTAGAAGACAACGAATTGTTATTATCCAATCCAAGACTTAATAAGCCCTCTATAGCTTCAGCACTCAAACGGAAACCAACCATTTGACGCGTGGAAGCAGTTTGTGGATTTTTTATAGCAAATTCAAAAAAAGGATTTGTAATTTGTGCACTCGTTGATGCACGGGGATTTGTAAAAGTAGGGCTACCCAATTGAGTGCCACTTGCTACGGTGCCATCATTTAAACCACTAAGTGAAACGTTTTTGATGTCGATATCACAAGTATTGGCACCATTTGCGCCGCCACAACCTAATTGTAGATTAGCAATATTTGCATTTAGCTCAACTTTTGCTTCCATTCCCAATCTATAGAAACCAATATTGCTACTACTGTCTCTTATTTTCTCCAGATTCGTACTATCATTTGGAGCAATATAAGATAAGCTCATTAAAGCCTGACCTTCTGTAGCTGCAAGTTCTGAATCAGACATTGTGATCAGACCACTAGCTGCATGTAAACTACCAACACTAGCAGTTGCACATACAGCAAGCAGTAGAGATATAAATTTTGTCATACCGATATCCATATCCTTTAAAACAATATAACAATTTGTTTTTATTTACTTATTCAAAAAATAGTATGTGTATCTCAATGACAATAAATATCTCTACACATTAAAACACAAATATTTTTAACTATTTTACAACATAAAAACCTAAAAAAATCCATCATTCATCGGTTTGTTACGAAAGTTATGCAACTGGACTAATAAAAATGTTGCTTATTGAAAATAAAAAAACGGCTTAAATTAAGCCGTTTTTACACAAAGTTTTGATTTAAGCTTTTGGCAGCGTCACGCCCACTTGCCCCTGATATTTGCCACCACGATCTTTATATGACGTTTCACAGACTTCATCACTTTCAAAAAATAGCATTTGCGCTACACCTTCTCCTGCATAAATACGTGCAGGTAAATTGGTGGTATTAGAAAATTCAAGAGTTACATGACCTTCCCACTCAGGTTCTAGTGGAGTTACGTTTACAATGATTCCGCAACGTGCGTAAGTCGATTTACCTAAACAAATGGTTAATACATTGCGAGGAATGCGGAAATACTCAACAGTACGCGCCAACGCAAAAGAATTCGGAGGAATGATGCAAACATCTGACTCAATATCGATAAAACTCTTTTCATCAAAGTTTTTTGGATCAACAATGGCAGAATGAACGTTGGTAAAAACTTTAAACTCAGGAGCGCAACGCACGTCGTACCCATAGCTTGACACGCCATAGGAGATCAGTTTTTCGCCTTGTTTATTAAAACGAACCTGATTTTCAGCATACGGTTCAATCATGCCGTGTTTTTCGCTCATCTCGCGAATCCAGCGATCAGACTTAATTGCCATTTGTTTATCCCAATACTTAAGATTTTACTGTCGGCTACTTTAACGTAATTCAACTCTAATGAAAATCATTCGATGAAATGAACAACGTATTGACAGCAAATTTAAAACTTTAAAATTGCAGAATAACTTAGTGGAATAGAAAAGCTAACGAGAACCAAAGACGCCGTACGCTGTAAGTTACGGGCATTAAGCCAATAAATTTTATTAGATGCAAGCAAAGAACCAATAAAAATCCAGAATACTGCAATCGGTAAAATCATAGCTAAAAAAGCCAAAATATGAACTAAATACGTTTGCATATTTATCCATGCACTGGCTGGAAAAATAGCCGAAGCAAATAACAAAGCTTTAGGATTCAATAAAGTTGCGCAGAATAACTCGCGGGGACGAATTGTAGGCTGATTTAAATTTAATTCGATATCAGCAGTGCGCCATAATTTAATCGCAAGATACAAGATATAAAATGCGCTTAAAAGTTTTAAGATCGTGGGCAAAAGTGCAAATGTTTTGGCGACATGATCAATCATCATCCCCCACGTGCTGATTGCAATAATATAACCAATGGCTTCAGCTGGAATAAGTTTAATTGAACGACGCACGCCCATCTGTATACCAGATGATGCCAATAAAGTATTAGTTGGGCCGGGAGTGAGAAGCAGTGCAGCCACAAGGCCGACAAAAATCCATGAAATCATAAAATGACCTCACCATGTAATTTCGCCAGACTAATCCAAACTGTTGAAAGAAGCAAAATAAACTTGAATAAGCCTTTGAAAAAATAATCAGAAATTTTTAAAAAGATTATAAAATCACGTAATTAATTGATTAGACTGCGGAGTCAATATTTTATGAGAAATCCTTTCGATTAACTTTTAATGTAAAACAGTCTAAGTACATGATAGCAATACGCTTATTTTTTAATCTTGAATTTTGGCACAAAGGCCTAACATATATAGGGAATTGACTTCGGACAGGTTAAGGCGTAATTTATAACCATCAGTCTTTAGTGTTTTCTTTTTAACCCATACTTAAATCTTGTTTTAAGCTTTGGCTAAGTTTTCACTCTCACTATGTCTGTATTAGAAACTTATAATCAATCTAGTTCATTGATTTATAAGATATACACAGGCAACATTCTCCGAACATCAGTCTATGGCAAAGCAATTTTTTCAATCCTGGCTTCCTTCTCCACAGAAAGTCTCCAGCCTGAAATTTATGCGGATTTTTGGTCAAAAAACCTTAAATCCTGTGCTTTGGTATGTCAATCGCAAATCCATTGCTAAAGCAGTCTTTATTGGAACATTTTTTGGATTACTGCCTATTCCATTTCATAGCATTTTTATTGTAGCCGCTATTTTATATTTTGAAGTAAATTTACCTTTAGGCTTGGCACTGGCCTGGCTAAGTAATCCTTTTACTCTTGTCCCGATTTTGTATATTGGTTTTTGGATTGGCTCACAAATTTTTCATGTACACATGATCAATAAAGAAATGATGTTGGGCGTATTACACCAGATTTGTAATTGGGTCAAACACTTTGGGCATGGTCATATTGATCTGAGTCTTGCCAAAATTTTAATGTCCGGGTTAGTTATAGAAGCTTTTGTTGTCGCTGTGCTTTTATATCTTCTCACTGAAATTTTTTGGCGTTTAAGTGTCTACCGTCATTGGAAAAAACGTAAGACAAATCACGTTAAATCTTTATCGATTACCCATCACAAGACCACATCTTAATTTTTATTGATATTGGCTTTTCATATATTCTTCGGCGACCTGTAGTACAAAATCCTGACACGCTTCTCCGGTCCCTACATCGTATCCTCCTTGATTGACCATATGATTGGATACCACTCGAATACTCATAAATGGAACTTTAAATTGACTGGCAATTTGTGCCACTGATGCAGCTTCCATTTCTTCAACAGACGTTCCATAGTGATTATAAAAAAAATGGATACGATCGAGTTCACTATTCCAGACATCAGCTGAACCAATCGTTCCTTCAACCACTTTACCTTTGGTGTAAAAATGTTGAATACGATGAGCCGCTGCCATTAATTTAGGATCTGCCTCAAACCTACGAATGGCAATGGGTTCTGGATCCGTTTCATCTTCAGGCAATACGTCAAATGCTTCAATCCAGTCAAGTGTGCTTGATCCCTTTCCAACAAGTTTCGATGGCGTTTTAAATGCGCCGATATTGATGGAATATTTGCCTAAAACAATGTCGTAAACATTTAATTTAGGATCATGTCCCCCCGATGTTCCCTGATTAATGATCGCAATTGGATGATAACGTTCTATGGCAATCGCCGTTGCAGCAGCAGAGTTGCTCATGCCCATCCGTGTTTTAGAAATAATCATAGGATAACCTTGATAACTTCCTCGCCAAAACGTCCAACCACCGATGGTTTCAATCAAAACATTATTTAGTTTGGATGCCATACGTTCGGATTCGACGGGTAAGGCTCCCTGAATAATAATCGGTGCTAATTGTTGTTCTAGTTTATGATGATTCATAACCGAATATCCTTTCTTACACAGCTTGGTGAGAGGAAAACATATAAAATCGCAGCAGGGCGCATTTTTAAAGGATTTTTCCGAAATATTTTTATTCGATAAATATTTAGCAATTCTCATACCATGCTATATCTTAAAAATGTGTTGTATTTATATCTAAAATAAAGCCTGAAATCTTATGTTTTCAGGCTTTTGAATAAGGGTGCTTAAAAAATTCGTTTATCATCACGCTGACGTTGGGGTTGTTTTTGTAGCTGCTGCCACACTGCATCTGCGATTTTGATATAACTCTCAGCCGTATCATCCATTGCAATGACACTCGGTTTACCAATATCTGCATTTTCACGAATTTGCACATTTAAAGGTAATCGACCCAATAGAGGAATGTGATATTGAGCAGACAGTTTATCCCCCCCCCCTACCCCAAAGATTTGTTCTTCATAACCACAATTTGAACAAATATGGGTCGACATATTTTCAATTACGCCCAAAACAGGAATATTCACTCGGTTAAACAATTCGATACCCTTGGTTGCATCCATAAGTGCAACATTTTGTGGTGTAGTGACAATCACTGCACCCGTCACAGGAATACGTTGTGCCAGTGTGAGTTGAATATCGCCAGTACCCGGTGGCATATCAATAACCAATACATCCAGATCTGGCCATAAGGTTTGGTTGAACAATTGCATCAATGCCCCAGTCGCTTTTGGCCCACGCCATGCCACAGGTGTATTATGGTCACCTGTAAGATGGCCAATTGAAAGTACCGCCATACCATAAGCATCTAACGGAACAAAATGTTCATTTTCAATCATAGGAGTTTTGCCAGCATTGCCCAACATAGTTGGAATGCTAGGCCCATAAATATCGGCATCCAAAACCCCAACTTTAAGCCCTCGTTGCTGTAAAGCTAATGCAAGATTTACTGTTGTCGTTGATTTTCCTACCCCACCCTTACCAGACGATACGACAATCACATTCTTAATACGCGGATGCGCAGCGACATCACGCTGTTTAGGTGCAGCTTTTTGAATAGGTGGATTATTCGGATCATTTGTGATTTGGGCAGAAGCATCAACAACTGGAGGTAAGTGTGTAGCTGGGGCGAAGTTATGAGTATTGTGTGATTGATCCTGTCCCAACTTCGCTGATTTTTGCTGGATAACATGTAAATTCAGTTCTTCGATTCCACATTTGTATAATGCAGCCGCAAGATCATCATGGATTTGTTGTAGATGATCAGCTTCTTGCGGATAGGTATTAATCGTTAACTGTAATATACGACCTTCAACATTGACCTGCGTAATTCGATCTTTAAGAAAGTATTCAGATTGTGGAAGCTGGTAGTGCTGTAAAATGGTCTGGATTTCTTCTTCTTTTACCTCTTGCGCAGGTGAAAAAGCTGATTTTAATGAAGAAAGCCACGACATATATTTTACTCCATATATGGAATTTTAAACTGAACGACTGATAGTTTAGCAGTATTATTTTATAGGCGCGTACTTGATTTTACTGATATGGTTTGAATAAATATTTTATAAACAAACTGCCCATATCAATATGAGCAGTTATTTAAGACAATTTCGTCATGTGGGAGATAGACGAACATTAGGTTTTATCGTCGCCCTTAATTTTGTGAAGCACATCAGTTGCACTTTTTTTAAGCTCATCAAATTTGTAGCTAGCCTGAGCTTTTAATTCATCAAACTTTTCCGCAGCATCATGTTTAAGTTCATTCGCTTTCAATTTAGCTTCATCTAGTTTATGACTAGCTTCCGTTTTAAACTGATCATATTTTTCCTGAGCATCCTGTTTGGTCTCATCCCATTTGTTTTTAGCCTGATCAATCTTTTCATCGGTGGAGGCTTTATTTTCAGCATAGTGTTCAGATGCATCATTTTTTAAGTCATCCAACGCTTTTTCGCCTTTCAGTTTAGCTTCTTCGGCTTTATGCTTAAGATTGTCCAACGCTTTTTCACCTTCGATTTTCGCTTCTTGCGCTTTGTATTTAGCTTCATCACCAAGCTCACTTGCTTTGGCTTTTAAATCATCGAGTTTATTTTCAGTTGTCATTATTTCGCCCTCATTGTTGATTTTAAAATTTTAGGAACATGCTCAGTTGCACGGTTCAATGTGATTGAATCTAATTTAGTTATACATGGGTTTAGATTTTTTTTAAGTGAAAACTGCAATTTGAAACAAAGCACATACAGGATGTATCTAAGCTTTTTCGAGTATAAATAATGCATACAAAGCTTAAAATCTTATCGGTTCGATTTAGTCATTTTTACAATAGAATATTCACTTATCAGTTAAAATATTTAGAACTTAAAACCGT
This sequence comes from Acinetobacter sp. S40, assembly GCF_016624705.1. Lineage (NCBI taxonomy): Bacteria > Pseudomonadati > Pseudomonadota > Gammaproteobacteria > Moraxellales > Moraxellaceae > Acinetobacter > Acinetobacter sp. S40. Next base: position 87,306 of record NZ_JACVTU010000008.1, on the reverse strand, counting down.
GAGTACCGATCCGCTATACGACTGTCATTAAGAAAAAAAATTATCCACTTGAGTGATGAAAAAATGACTAAAAAGGGAAAATATCTGTCTGGCTTTTTCGGCATTTTTTAACCATAAAAACCACGATTCAGAATGATGGATGGAAGCAGCAGAATAATGGATCAAAAACTACCCATTAAGTTACTTTGAAAAGCAGTTGAGATTAAAAAACTTATTTTAGCTCAAAAGTAAATATTTCCATTTTAACTCCCTTAACCAAGTTAAACCTATAAACCCATGATTAAAATATATTTTTTACTTCTTACTTATTAATTCCAACACGGGACAAATCTTGCTTTGTTTTCCCCTGCTCAGTTAGAATCATTGACCTTCTGATGAATACGAATGAGAGAATGAAATCCGTGCGTAAAATTTTAGTCACCAACGCTCTTCCTTATGCCAATGGCCCGATCCATATGGGTCACTTACTCGGTTATATCCAAGCGGATATCTGGGTTCGTGCCATGCGCGCTATGGGACATGACGTGACTTATGTCTGCGCGGATGATGCTCATGGCACAGCGATTATGCTACGTGCTGAAGCCAATGGAATTACACCAGAACAGCAAATTGCCAATGTCCAAAAAGAACATGAACGGGATTTTGCTGGTTTTGGTATCAGTTTTGATCATTATGATTCGACACATAGCGAGACTAATAAATCCCGCTCTCAGGAAATTTATTTAAAAAACCGTGATGCTGACAATATCGCTATTCGCCCTGTAACCCAACTTTTTGATCCTGAAAAACAGATGTTTTTATCGGATCGATTTATTAAGGGTACGTGTCCTAAATGTAAATCACCGGATCAATACGGCGATAGCTGTGAAGTATGTGGTACGACCTATAATGCGACTGAATTAATCGATCCACGTTCGACTCTAAGTGGTGCAACACCTATAGAAAAATCTTCAGATCATTATTTTTTTAAGCTACCCAATTTTTCTGAATATTTACAAAAATGGACGCGAGACACAGGCCGTTTGCCTGTATCTATTGCAAATAAACTGGATGAATGGTTTGAAGCAGGTCTAGCAGATTGGGACATTTCCCGTGACGCACCCTATTTCGGTTTTGAAATTCCGGATGCTCCCAACAAATATTTTTATGTGTGGGTCGATGCACCGATTGGCTATATGTCAAGTTTTGAAAATTACATCAAAACTAAACGTCCCGATTTAAATTTTGATGATTACTGGAAAAAAGACAGTGAAAATGAGGTTTATCACTTCATTGGTAAGGACATTGTTTATTTTCATGCTTTATTCTGGCCTGCTATGCTCGAAGGCGCAAACTACCGTACCCCTACTGGTTTGTTTGTGAATGGATTCCTGACTGTAAACGGTCAAAAAATGTCGAAATCGCGTGGCACGTTTATTAAGGCAGAAACCTATCTGGAACATTTGAACCCAGAATATCTACGCTATTACTTTGCATCTAAGCTTTCTGACAAAGTTGAAGATTCAGATTTAAATCTGGATGATTTTATTCAGAAAGTAAACTCAGATCTGGTGGGCAAAGTCGTAAACATTGCGAGCCGTTGTGCTAAGTTTATCAATAAAGACTTTAATCACACTTTGTCAGGGAATTGCGCTGAATTAGAGCTGGTACAAAGCTTTATTGATGCAGGTGATTCCATTGCCAAAGCTTATGAAGAGCGTGAATTTAGCGCGGCAATTCGTGAGATTATGTCGTTGGCAGATCGTGCAAATCAGTATATTGATGAGAAAAAACCTTGGGCCTTAGCTAAAATTGAAGGCGAAGAACAGCAGGTTCATGATGTATGTTCTGTCGGGATTAATCTGTTCCGTCAATTAGCAATTTATCTGGCGCCAGTGTTACCAAAACTTGCAAACGAAGTTCAAACGTTTTTACAACTTGAAAGTTTTGATTTTGCATCTCGTAAACAGGTCTTAGTAAATCACGAAATTGCTCAGTTTGAGCCATTGATGCAACGTGTTGATCCAAAAGCTGTGACTGCAATGGTGGATGCATCAAAAGATTCTTTAGCTGCTGCCGAAGCACCAAAAGCAGAGAAGAAAAAAGAAAAGAACGTTGTGGATAAAAAGCCTGAGCCTAAAGTGGGTGAAGCAGAAATTATCGGCATTGAAGATTTTATGAAAATTGATCTTCGTGTGGCAGAAGTTTTAGATGCTGCAACTGTTGAAGGTTCTGACAAACTTCTGCAACTGACTTTAAATGTCGGCGAGGCTGAACCACGTAATGTGTTTAGTGGTATCCGCGGTTCTTATGCACCAGAGGACTTAAAAGGTAAACTGGTAGTGATGGTAGCAAACCTCGCGCCTCGTAAAATGCGTTTTGGTATTTCAAATGGAATGGTACTGGCTGCGGGAAATAGCGAAGCAATTTTTGTGATTTCGCCTGATAGCGGTGCAAAACCTGGCGATAAAGTTTCTTAAGATTTAGTTTTAAACAAAAAGCCTTTACACCCGTGTAGGGGCTTTTTTACTTTTCATCTTTACGATTACATGCTAAAAAATAAACAAATCAACTAGATTAGCGAATATTTATAAATGAATAAAACACTTGCATTAGCTTTGTTAGGCTCAAGTTTCTTCAGTTTTTCAGCATTAGCAGTCAGTCCACAAATACCAGCTCAGCAACAAAAACAGGTGGCAGGTTTTTATCAATATCAAGCAGGTGATGTACAAATTACGGCGCTTCTCGATGGTACAAACTTTATGTCACCTGCCCTTTTTAAAGACATTTCGCAGAAGCAAGTGCTTGAAATTTTAAAAAAATATTATGCGGATCAAGCTAAAGGTGTGCAAACTTCCATCAACGCATTTCTTGTCAATACAGGGAAATCTTTGGTATTAGTGGATAGTGGTGCTGCAAGCTGTTTTGGACCACATCTGGGTTCGATTATGAAAAATTTAATTGCTTCAGGATACAAGCCTGAACAAGTCGACACGATTTTACTGACTCATTTACATCCAGATCATGTTTGTGGCATTAGCAAAGATGGAGTCGCAAATTTTCCAAATGCTACAGTATACGTATCACAAGATGAAGTTGATTATTGGCTAAAACCAGATCAAGTTAAAAAATTACCTAAAGAAAAACAGGATGGTTATTTAAATACAGTCAAAATGATTCAACAAGCGGTCGCACCCTATCAAGCTAAACAGCGTTTTAAAACTTATAAACTTGGCGATGAAATTCAAGGGTTTAAAGTAATTAATACCACGGGTCATACACCGGGGCATTTTAGCTATGAGCTCAAAACTAAAGATGAAACGGTAGTTTTTATTGGTGATATTGTGCATTCTCATACGGTGCAATTTGATCAGCCTACAACAGCAATTGAATATGATATAGATCCCAAACAAGCCGTCCAAACCCGCTTAAAACAGTTTGCCAATTTTGCTAAAAATGGCCAGACCATTGCTGCTCCACATTTACCATTTCCAGGAATTGGACATATTTATTCGGCAGATGGTAAAAGCTATCAATGGGTTCCTATACATTTCAAAGATTGATTTATTATTTTTGCCTCAACACGCATCTTTCTAAGCATGTGATGCTGACAGGGAAATCAATTCACGATATTGATTTTCCTGTCAGGCGATCTGCTTTATGCGTAAATAGTTTCAGTAAATCTCTGATTGAGCTTTTCCACCAACAATTTTGGCTGAACTGCTTGCGGCACATGTCCTGTGCGCATGGTAATCACCTGTAAATTTTTGGGTTGCAACTGTTGCATCAAACGCTGCATATTAATCGATAAAGACTGATCATAGACGGCTTCCACATAAATACGAGGAACTGTACCAAAGCGCTCAAATGTTAAAGTGGGTTTTAAATCGCGCCCAGTTTCAGGCTGTGGTCTAAGTTTATCAATTAAGTGTTCTGCTAAAACAGCCTCACAATCTTGCAAAAAGATTTTTTTTGCACCTTCATGACTCACAATGCTATAGCCCTCTTCAGTAAACGTCAGATAAGGTGAAATTCCTGCAAAATCCTCATCTGGAAAATATTGTTCGCACAGTTTTTTAAAATCTAGAAAACTCATTTCAGAAGGCAGCATCATTCCAACTAAATAGACTAGGCTTTTAATTAAGTCAGGGATTCGTTCTGCCACTGCTGAAATGGTTAAACCACCCCCACTATGTCCGAGTAGTACCACTGGCTCTCCAATCTGTTGAATCGCCTCTACCACGAACTCACAATAAGAAGTTTGATTGGCAGGAAATTGTATTTTGGTATTCCAACCATTATCAGGTAAATCAAGTGCGTGTACAGTCCAGCCTGTTTGTTCCAATAATGGCTTAATCAAATCAAATGACCAACTGCCCTGCCACGCGCCATGTACCAATACTATATGTTTAGCCATAGGTTCTCCGGTACATTTCAATATGATGCTGTTCCACTGTAGTCGGTGCAAATAGTGCAGGTTCCTTTTCAGTTTTACAGTTGGGTAAACATTCCACTTGATAATCTGGATTACCACCAAAGAAAAAAGGAACGGAATATCGTTGCTTACCTGATTTATTAATCACCCGATGCAAAGTTGATTTAAAATGATTATTCGTCCAACGTGCGATTAAATCCCCTAGATTGATGACATACGTCCCTTCAATCGGCGGAGCATCGATCCAGCTTTCACTATTTTTATCCCACACTTGCAGTCCTCCTTGCTGATCTTGAAGCAATAAGGTTAATGCCCCAAAATCAGTATGTGCGCCGCACCCTTTTTCATTTGGTTCAGGGTTAGCAGGCTGAGGTGGATAATGCAGTAACCGCAAAGTCACGAGAGCATCCTGACAGAAATCATCAAAGTAATTTTCTGCTAGTGACAACGACAATGCCAAACCTCGCATGAGATATTTTGCCAATACTTCAAGTTCAGCCTGATAATGCTGCATAGTGTTTGCAAATTCAGGAAACTGTTCAGGCCATTGATTTGGTCCGTGATTAAAACGCTTTGCTAAAACAGCCTGACTGTCTAATGCATATTCGCGTCCTGCATAGAAACCTTCTTTTAAATCTGCGGGAGTTCCTGCTTCTAGCGTTTGATTTTTTAAAGGTTCATAACCACGATTGGCAATTGAATTTTTCTTATGTACTTTTTCTTTTTCATCCATCGATAAATCAAAGAATTGTCTGCTTTGTTCAAAGACCACCTGCTGTAACGCTGTAGAAATTCCATGATTTGAAATATAAAAGAAGCCTTTATCTTGGCAGGCTTGTTTCATTTGTTGTGCTACTGCCTGACGGTCTTGCAAATCTGAACTAAATAGACCTGATACATCAATCACAGGAATTGAAACACGCATAGCTTACTCCATCATCTAGACTTATTTATTACTCTGACTCAGTCCAGATTGAGCAATTGCTGTGCCACGAATAGAGACTGTCTCTGTTATATGTATTTTCATATTTTTAAATTTATGTTTATTTAAATAATTAGAAGATGGCATGCATGTTGCAAATTTTACCCTGTCACACAAAGTTAAAAGGGTTTTGATATGCACAGTGAATCTAAAGCAACCTCTCCTGAACATGAACATCTTGGAGTGGGTAAAAACTTAACCTATGGTTTTCAGCACGTACTGACTATGTATGGTGGTCTGATTGCTGCACCATTAGTTGTAGGTCTTGGTATTGGGTTATCTCAGGCAGATATCGGTCTACTGATCACTGCGTCAATTCTGGTTGCTGGCTTGGCAACTTTGCTACAGACACTTGGCTTTAAATGGTTTGGTTCAAAACTGCCTATCGTACAAGGGACATCTTTTGCTGCCGTGGCGAGTATGATCGCGATTGGATCAAATGGAGGAAGTTTCCAGTCCATTCTTGGTGCAATTATGGTCAGTTCTGTTTTTGGAATCATTATTGCACCATTTTTTTCCAAAATCGTGCGTTTCTTCCCGCCAATCGTGACAGGTTCCATTATTGCCATTATTGGAATCTCACTGCTGCCTGTGGCAATACGTTGGATTATGGGCGGTAACCCCAAAGCAGAAAACTGGGGTTCTATTGAAAACTTAGGCTTAGCCACCTTAACTTTAGTATTTCTGTTGTTATTGACTAAGTTTGGTTCGGCAGCGATTAAACGTTTAGCCGTTTTACTGTCTATCGTGTTTGGTGCGGTTTTCGCATTTGCTTTAGGCTTGGCTGATTTCTCTAAAGTCGGTGACGGCGCATGGATGGCATTTCCTAATATTTTAGGTTTTGGTATGCCTGTATTTGAGTGGCCTGCGATTTTATCAATGTGTATTGTCACCATTGTCATTTTGACAGAAACCACAGCAAGCCTTTTAGCCATTGGTGAGATTGTGGATACCAAAGTAGATAATCATCGTATCGCGGATGGTTTACGTGCAGATATGCTTTCCTCAGCACTTGCGCCTTTTTTTGGAGCATTCATGCAATGTGCATTTGTACAAAACGTGGGCTTGGTTGCTATTACAGGCGTTAAAAGTCGTTTTGTGGTCGCCACGGCGGGAGGTATCTTAGTAGTACTTGGCTTGCTGCCTGTATTTGGTCGTTTGGTGGCTTCTATTCCAATGCCTGTATTGGGTGGTGCCGGTTTAGTGCTATTTGGTAGTGTTGCGGTCAGTGGAATTCGTACCTTATCTAAAGTAGATTATCAAATCCAATCCAATTTAATTATTGTGGCTGTTTCACTTGCCTCAGGTCTGATTCCCTTGATTAGTCCAGAATTTTTCCACGCAATGCCAAGTGCAATTCAAACGCTATTCCATTCAGGTATCAGTATTACCTGTATCATGGCAGTTCTGCTTAACCTGTTCTTTAATCACTTAAATGTAGGGAAAGAAGTGGTTTTAAAACAGGCATTAAATGAAAATCCATCCACGATTCAAAACCGTTCTTAATTGAATTAAAAAAATAATCCTTCAAACTTTGTGGAATGCCAGTCAATTCATGTGACTGGCATTTAAATTTTTAGATATATAAAGCGAATTAAAACACTTTTATCTTCTTTATATCTTTTTATGTATATCAATTATATCCACGCTCAAAATCGTACAAATTGGTACATGCATTGCTTTTCTCACATCAATCAATCAATGAGAAATCAACATGTCACGTCTCTGGATCAAGCACCCTCTTGCGATTTTTACCGCAAATCAACATGATGGAAGTCATGGCATAGTCATTGAAGATGGCAAAATTGTCGAACTCGTTGCTCAAGGTAAAATACCGACTCATCCGATTGACCACGTCTTTGATGCACGAGAGTGTGTGGTCATTCCAGGGCTAATTAACTCACATCATCATTTTTATCAAACACTTACTCGAGCATGGGCTCCTGTAGTCAATACTCCGTTGTTTCCGTGGTTAAAAAATTTATATCCAGTTTGGGCAAAACTTACCCCTGAACAGTTGCATCTTGCAACACAGGTGGCTTTAGCAGAATTGGTCATGTCTGGCTGTACCTTTGCCGCTGATCATCATTATTTATTTCCACAACAATTAACAGATGCGATTGATATACAAGTACAAGCCGCCCAGATGTTAGGTATTCGTGTAATGCTCACACGCGGTTCAATGAGTCTGGGAGAAGAATCAGGCGGTTTACCTCCTCAGCATACCGTGCAGCAAATGGATCAAATTTTGCTGGATTCAGAACGTCTGGTGCAAAAATATCATCAACGTGATGCAACTGCGATGGTTAATATTGCACTTGCCCCGTGTTCTCCATTTTCAGTCACCCCAGAAATTATGCGCGAAAGTGCAGCAATGGCAGAGCGTCTGGATGTACGCCTACATACCCACCTCGCAGAAACATTAGATGAAGAAGCATTTTGTCTAGAGATGTTTGGAATGAGAACGGTAGACTATCTGGAAAGTGTAGGCTGGTTAAATGATCGAACATGGCTCGCGCATGGCATCCATTTTAATACTGAAGAAATACAGCGTTTAGGCGGTGCAGAAGTTGGTATTTGTCACTGCCCCCATTCCAATATGCGGCTCGCGTCTGGCATTTGCCCCACTTTAGATTTAATGCGGGCTGGTGCAAATATTGGTTTAGGCGTAGACGGTTCTGCTTCTGGAGACGCTTCAAATCTAATTCTGGAAACCCGCCAAGCTCTGTATTTACAGCGTTTAAAATACGGTGCAGAAAAAATCACGCCAGAACTGGCACTCGGCTGGGCAACAAAAGGCTCAGCAAAACTTCTAGGGCGTCATCAACATCTTGGAGAAATAACGGTGGGTCATCAAGCCGACTTTGCATTTTATAAACTAGATGAACTAAAATTTTCAGGAAGCCATGATCCAATTGCCGCTTTATTACTGTGTGGTGCAGATCAAGCTGAACATGTTATGGTCGGTGGCAAATGGATCGTCAAAGATCGACAATTACTTCATATTGATATAGAGAAGTTACAAGCTGAACATCGTAAAGCAGCCAAGAAATTATTAGCGGCTTAAGCGCATTCTCAGAGACTTTTAAAAAGTCTCTTTTCCTCAGTTTAATGACTGGTCTCTTTTACTTCAATGTTATTGGCCAATAATGGCTGCAGTTTGAAATCTTTCTCATATACTGGCATTCCCGCAATACTCATACTGCGAGCTGCTTTCGGAGGCTGCACATTATCTTTGAAGTCACACCCCATCAAACCAGCACCTGAACTCACGACAAAGACATATAGAAATATCCTTTTCATATGACCACCTGATTGTTCTGATTATTTTTAAAGTCAGCTTAGCACAAACTGATTAAAGCATGAGCAAAAAAGCATTTCAAATTATATAATTCACATGCAGATTTATACGCTCTGAAACGGACAGAGATTTTTTTTCATTCTATGATCATGTTATTTAGACCAAGATACTGAGTTATTATGAAACTTGCCGAAGCATTATTGCTTAGAAGTGATTTACAGAAAAAACTTCTTTCCTTGCAACAACGTATTCAAAAGAATGTTTTAGTGCAAGATGGCGACACACCCAGTGAAGATCCTAAACAATTACTACAAGAAGCTGTCATGGTGAACAGACAATTATTTCAACTTATTCAAAAAATCCATCAGACCAATGCACAAGCTCAGGCCAACAATGGAAAACCGTTGCTGGATATTCTTAATCAGCGTGATCAGTTGACGGCTGAACATCGGATTATTCAGCAAGCCATAGACAATACTCAAAAAGATACAGACCGCTACAGCGTTCGTGAAATTAAATGGATCAAAGCAATTTCTGTTTCAGAACTACAAAAACAAGCCGATGGAATCAGCCAAAATTTACGTTTAATCAATCTTGAAATTCAGGCATCCAATTGGCAGATAGACTTAATTGAATAATCTGGATATGATGAATCTGGGCATATTGGGCGAGTACACGACCTTTTTATACGGTTTGTAAGGTCTAAAATTCACAAACCGTCTGATAGAGGTAGTGCGCCTGCTTCGCCAAATTTTTACATTTTAGGCGCAGCACATTGCATCTATGATCTATTATTATTTACTGATGACGACCATGTACTGACAATATGCCCACCCATTTTTAACTTAACGACTTGAGAAAATTAGCTTTAAACCAAGTACCGTCACGATTCCACCAGTGACTCGATCAATTAAAGTTTTGCCTTTTACATACGCACGACGTGGTTTTTCAGAAGATAAAAGTAAAGCCACCAGCGAGTACCAGCCTGCATCAATCACAAAACAGATCACTGGTAAGGCAATATAATAATAATTTGGAATTTCTTTAGGCAACAACGCCGTAAACACACTGGCCAATACTACTGCAATTTTGGGATTACTCAGCTGGGTAATCAAGCCATAACGATAAGCGCTTTTATAGGTCATACTTTGTTGCTGCTTGGCATCCATTTCAATCGGAGATTTGGCATGTTTGATAATTTTATAAGCCAGCCAAAGTAAATAGAGTCCACCACCAATTTTTAGCATTAGATAAGCCGATGGCACTGCCAATAAGATCGCCTGTAAGCCCATAACTGCCAACAGACCAAAAATCGCGGCACCCGTCCCTGTTCCTAAAGCGGTAAATAAACCATGCTTACGTGATTTCCCGATTGAGTTCTGGGCGACATAAATAAAGCTTGGACCAGGACTAATTGCGCCTAGCATCAATGCCATGGCAATAGAAAACAAAGGTAGTAAACTATCCACGTGTGTATCCTGTGCTTAAATCATCGTAAACATGAATTTTAGCGCATTAGTCGGGCTTTGTAAGAACCAAATACAATACTTCACTTTGAAATGAACCATCCGATTGGATTTGATAGTAATTTTTTACCATATCCGATACCTTTTTTTGTAAATAATGTAATGTAGCTACTGCTTCAGGCGGTGTATTCATTCGTTCAACCCAGCTTTTAAAATCCAGTTTCAAACTTTGTTTCTCTACCTGCTCAATTTTAAATCCCGCACTTTCTGCAAAATTCATCCACTCTGCAAGTGAATAATCTCGTACATGGCTCGGATCGCGAATGATTTCTATACTCTGTAAAAATGTATCAAGTACAGGTTGCTGATTTCCCAAAATATCAATAAAAATGACTTTGCCACGAGGTTTAAGTACCCGATAAATTTCATTCATGGCTTGAGGGACATTTTGCCAATGGTGCGCTGAATAACGGCTCACTACTGCACATAAGCTCTGATCTGCAAAAGCAAGGTTTTCCGCTGCGCCTTGTTGTCCTGTGACATTATTTAGACCGCGTTCTTTAGCTTGCTCAACCACCAACCCCACCATTTCAGCAGTCAAATCATAAGCGATGACTTGCTCAACATACGGTGCGATATGATAAGTAACATGTCCTGCACCACAGCCCAAATCCAGAACACGTTTGAATGACTGCTTCTCTAAAGTTTTACAGATTTTTTCAAATTCAATACCTTGCGCGTGTACCTGACTATTTAAATAAGCTGATGACTTATCTTGATATTGTTGTTGATTAACGTCATGTTGCGTTGTCATATTCGAGTTCTCTGTAATTCAATTAATCTAGCTTAGTCCTAATCATTTAAAAAATAAAATAATGTATTTTTAAATAATTAATAACATTTAGTTATAATTACAATTTGATAAAAATTCCACTGGAAAATCGGACAAAAATGTCCGTAAAATATGCTGATCAAATTCAACTTACAGTACTTATGAGTAAACATGTCAAACGCGCAGCTAAAAATCGGGAAGACCTACTCGATGCAGCGGTTGAAATGTTTAAAATTCATGGTATGAATGTACCGTTACAAGTCATTATTGATCATGCGGGCGTTGGCCGTGCGACTTTTTATCGAAATTTTACTGATCGTAAAGCTTTAGTTTATGCTCTGCTCGAACAAGCGGTTTTACATCTGGAACTTCGTGCCGAACAATATCGCCCATTTGATGATGGTTTAATTCGACTCATTAAAAGTCATGTTTATAATTTAAATAATTTGTCCGCTTTGATGGAATATTGGCGAGTATTGGATCGTAACGATGAAGTGCTGATTCCGTTAGTGCAGCATCACCAGTTAATCGTGCAACCGCTGATTGATCAGGCGATTGTCAAACAAATTTGTCGTCCTGATTTTAATTTTGAAGATTATCGCAGTATTGTTTCCATGCTATCTTCCTCTTTTCGCGGACATGATGAAACTGAAAGAGTTCGATTTGCCAATCGTGCAGTCGACTTATTACTTAATGGCATCTGTTTAAACGGGGGGGCATATCATGGCTGATCATCCTCGTTATCTGGAAACCCCTCCTGACTGGACAGATGATGAACGCCCTGTTCTACCAGGTTCTCCCCCCTCCATTGAACATCCCTCTCATAAAAGATATCTATATTTTATTATTGGTACTTTTATTGCGTTGACCGCAGGTCTAAGTAATGGGTTTATCACAGCTAATTTACCGCAATTACAAGGTGAATATGGCTTAACACCCATTGAAAGTGCATGGCTTCCTGCCGCCTATGTTATGGCAAATGTCAGCTCTAATCTGATCTTGTTCAAAGCCAGACAACAATATGGTTTACGTATTTTCACAGAAATCGGGCTGCTGGCTTTTATCGCAGTAATGATTCTGCACATCTTTGTACAGAATTATCATATGGCTATTTTTGTACGTTTTATTAGCGGTATGGTCGCGGCTCCTCTTAGCTCTTTGGGCATGTATTACATCATGCAGGGTTTTACCAAAGAACATCGATTGAGAGGGCTATATATTGGCTTTGGTTTTGGTCAACTGGGTGTGCCACTGGCATGGATTATTTCGCCTGCATTGGTCACAGTAAATGACTGGACGGTTTTATATACTTTTGAGTTAGGTTTAGCAATTTGTTGCTACGCCATGGTGGTCTCGCTTAAATTGCCACGCAGTTTGCGTATAGCGGTTTTTGAACGCCAAGATATATTTACTTTTTTATTGCTGGCGCCGGGTTTTGCCTGTATTTGTGCAGTTTTAACACAAGGGCCTTTGCTGTGGTGGTTTGATTCACCATGGTTGGCGTATGTGTTGATGACTGGTTTTATACTGTTGGTCTTTGGTTTTATTTATGAACACCACCGGAGTAATCCTCTCATTATGACCCGATGGCTGGGTACCTTTGGGGTGATTCGGTTTGTATTCGGTGCTTTATGTCTGCGCTTTTTGCTTTCAGAACAAAGCTATGCTGCTGTTAATTTTCTAAAAACCATGGGCATGGGTCCAGATCAATTTGTCGGATTATATAGCGTTATCTTTTTTGGTATGTTGGCAGGTGTATTGTTTAGTGCGGTTACATTTTCCAGAGAAAGAACATTATTACATCTGGTACTGGCTTCTTTTCTAATTCTGGTTGCCAGTAAACTGGACGCGCATTTGACTAGTGATATCCGCCCACAGAACTTCTATCATAGCCAGTTTCTCATTGCATTTGCCAATGGGCTATTTATTGGTCCCCTGCTTTTGGTCGGATTTGGACGTGCCTTGAAAGAAAGTCCCGCGCATGTCGTAACTTTTATTGTGCTGTTTTCTGCAACCCAAAACTTTGGTGGTTTGATTGGATCATCATTTTATAACACCTATCAAAAGCGCCAGACTCAAGTTTATCAAATGGATATCAATAGTAATCTTGAACAAACAGACCCAACTGTAGATCAGCGATTAAAACAATATCAAGCAAAATTTAGCCCCAATATTACCGATCCACTTCAGGATCAATTACAGGCAACCAAAACCTTAGCGCAAACAGCAAACCGTGAAGCACAGGTACGTGCCTATAATGATGTGATTAATTTTAATAGCATCGTGGCGATTGTGTTATTTCTTTGGGGATTATGCAATATTATCTGGAGCAAGTATCTCGCCTATCGGGAGAAACTTGCAACCTCATCGACATCATCCTGATTTGGAGTGTTTGAGTATAATTTATGAGTGAAGAGCAAAAACCCAACACATCGAATAAACCAGATTCGAATGATACAGCTCAGGCGCCTACTAGTGCAGCCTCATCTGCAATGTCTCAGCCTACTCCGCTTAAACCTGTGCAACGAGTTGGGAAACTTATTCCCACCAAGAAATCGACACTGGCCATTATGTTGGTCGTACTATTGGTTGGTGTGGGACTGATTATGTGGGCATGGCGAATTGGGCCATTTCATACCGTAATCGAACAAACTGACAATAGTTATGTTAAAGGCAAGACTACGGTGCTTTCCTCACAAATTAATGGTTATATCAAAGATGTGCTAGTTAAAGATTTTGACTACGTCAAAAAAGGTCAACCGTTGATGCACATTGATGCCACCACTTATGACCAAAAAGTGACTCAGGCACAATCAGCTGTTGAACAAGCCAAAAATAATCTGACGAACCAAACTCAGACTATCGCCCAGCGACAAGCAGACATTGCTGCTGCTCAAGCTAAAGTTGATCAAGCACAAGCGCAATATGATTTGTCGGTGACACAACTGAATCGTTACCAACAGCTAGGTGATAGTGGTGCAGCCTCTAAATCAGAGAGTGATAAAGCAGCCGCTGATGTAAAAAATAATCTAGCATTACTCAAACAGGCCGAAGCCAATGTCAATGTCGCACAGGAAGCTTTAAAAACAGCGCAAGTTGCACAAACAGGTTTGGAAGCACAAGTCACGAATGCACAAGCGCAATTGGATCAGGCAACGACCACCAAAGACTATAGTGTAATTACTGCGCCGATGGATGGACAATTAGGCGAAGTAAATCCACGTGTTGGTCAATATGTCGCAGCTGGTTCACAATTATTGTATTTAATTCCACAACAAACATGGGTCATTGCTAATTTTAAAGAAACTCAAATCGCCAATATGAACATTGGTCAGAGTGCAACATTTACAGTGGATGCACTTAATCATCAAAAATTTACAGGGCATGTTGAACAGATTTCTCCAGCAGCTGGTTCAGAATTTAGTGTGCTAAAAGCAGACAATGCAACCGGAAACTTTACCAAAGTAGTTCAACGAATTTCAGTACGTATTGCGATTGATCCAGATCAAAAAGGACTAGAACGCTTACGTCCGGGTATGTCTGTAATTACATCTGTTGATACTTCCTCAAAATAATCCCATCTTTTTTGGTGGTCAGTGTTTTATACTCTTGATCACCGAAAATTATCATTTTTAATATGTTTGATTCCCTTGCCCATCCTATTTCTTATCAAAATCTAATCGATTACAACGCTATAAAACTGGATATCAAACGTCTAGATCTCATCCATCCACAAATTTCAGGCAATAAATTTTATAAACTGAAATGTAACTTACAGCATGCAAAAGAGCTTGGGTTGGATACTATCATTACCTTTGGGGGTGCATTTTCCAATCATATTGCTGCAACTGCTTATGCAGCCCATTATTTTGGCTTTAAAAGTATTGGAATTATTCGTGGTGAAGAACTTGCTCATCAAACCCTAAATCCAACCCTGGCGACTGCCTGTCAGTTTGGGATGCAATTGCAATTTATCAATCGGCAGGAGTATCGCAATAAAGAGCAATCAGATTTTATTGATAAATTACGGCGACATTTCCCAACGGCTTATATTATTCCTGAAGGAGGAACCAATGCCCTTGCCATTCAGGGTTGCAAAGAGATTTTGACTGCGAAAGATCGTCAAAATTATGATGTGATTTGTTGCGCTGTGGGTACAGGCGGAACAATTACAGGGCTTATTGAAGCAAGTGATGCTCATCAAACCATATTGGGTTTTTCTGCACTGAAAGGTGATTTTTTACAACAACAGGTTGCCAGTCTCACACACAAAATGAATTGGAATATTCTGGAGGATTATTGTTTTGGAGGATATGCCAAGACTTCAATTCAATTGCTTGACTTTATTCAATCTTTTGAAAAAACGTATCAGATTCCTTTAGAACCAATTTATACGGGGAAAATGCTCTTTGGTGTTTTTGAATTAATTGAACAGGGACATTTTGCTGCTAATACCCGAATTTTAGTGATTCATAGTGGTGGATTACAGGGCAGACAAAATCTTTTATAATGTCGCGCTTTTATATCGCTGAGTATGTTTATGTCCATGCAGTATGATGTCATTGTTTTAGGCGCAGGTGCGTCTGGACTGATGCTGGCCGCGCAGGCTGCACGGCGTGGACGCAAGGTTTTAGTGGTCGAAAAAGCCAATAAAGTGGGTAAAAAAATTCTGATGTCTGGTGGTGGTAAATGTAATTTTACTAACTTATATGTCGAGCCTGAAAATTTTATTTCACATAATCCACATTTTGTAATCTCGGCCCTATCGCGTTATAGCAACTGGGATTTTATTGGATTGGTAGGTGACTATGGGATCGCTTATGAAGAGCGAAAGCATGGGCAACTTTTTACCTTAAATGGCTCAAAAGATATTTTAAATATGCTTCTGGCTGAGTGTGAAAAAACCAAGCAAGTGACCATAAAAACAGATTGTGAAGTAAAAACAGTCAAGCAATTGCACAATCAATATTTTGAAGTCAATTCCATACTCGGCACTTTTACCTGCGAATCTCTAGTCGTTGCATCAGGTGGTCTTTCAATTCCTACTCTGGGTGGTTCTGGTATTGGCTATGAACTGGCAAAACAATTTGGTCATCAAGTTTTTGCGACTCGCGCAGGACTGGTTCCTTTTACCTTTTCTGATCAATTCAAAGAGGTCACCACTCGCTTAAGTGGGAATGCACTTGAAGCCACACTATCAAATCATCAAAATAGTTTTACCGAAGCTTTACTCTTTACTCATCGCGGTTTAAGTGGTCCGAGCTCTTTACAGCTTTCAAATTATTGGCAAGCTGGTGAGTGTTTTGAAATCAACTTTTTTCCTACGCAAAATTTAGCTGATTATTTTAAACAGAAAAAACAGCAACAACCTAAAGTATTATTACGCACGTTAGTTTCAGAATTTACGGCAAAAAGTATTGTGCAGGAACTTCAACAATTAATTTGGCCAAACTATGCAGAAACTGCAATCAGTCAACTCAGTGATACAACCTTAGAGCAAATCGCCGAACAGTTACATGGCTTTACAGTTAAACCATCAGGCACAGAAGGTTATCGTACCGCTGAAGTCACTTTAGGAGGAGTCGATACAGCCGAAATCTCATCCAAAACCATGCAAAGCCAACGTGTAGAAGGACTTTATTTTATTGGTGAGATTCTGGATGTCACTGGGCATTTGGGGGGCTATAATTTCCAGTGGGCCTGGTCATCTGCCTATGCTGCTGCACAATACGTATAAGTCTAAGGGGCTGCATCTATTTGCTCGTCTTTAATAGAAGCCGTTTCTTCTCCTGTTTGCTCTGTCTGTTCAGATTTCGGCTTGGCAAATACAAACTTATAGGCACTCACTAAAAAGCCTACGGTTATTCCCGCAATAACAATCGGTGCGATAAAACGATTGGGCTGCTTTTGCATATTGCACTCCTCTATTATTTTTATGAGTCATTCATTTTACCAGTCATTAAAGAAACGACCACTCTGGATAGAGTGGCCGATTCTGATTCAAAAATCAAAGTTTATTTAGGCAGATCGTCGGGTTTTGGAGTTAGATCATCCTCCCCCTCACCTTTAGAACCATATGGATTATTTAACGGTTTATGAGCTGGATCGACATCAAAGGTTGTCGGCACATTATGATCGGTGGCTGCTTCTTGCGGAGTCACGGGGGTTTCAACCACAACCGCCGATTGTGTTTTGGCGATTGGATTTGGCTTATTTCCTTCCGCTTTGGCTTTATCAATTAAGTCAGTCAGTACACGTTCTGCTGGTTGACGACCGCCCAAACCAAAGGCTAGAGCAAAAGCCACGGCAACAGAGCCCAATGTTAAACCAAAAGCCAAATTGACGATTGAATCGGCAATGCCCATCGCACGTAAACCCATTGCTAAAACGAGTCCCATAATCAGGATACGAACCAGATTCCCTAACCAACGTGAGCTGTTATATTCTCCACGTTGCACCACATTTGCCACGATATTAGCTAACCAGAAACCAATCACCAGAATCACTGCACCCAACAGGATATTGGCGCCAAATGCAATAAAGATAGCTATTAAATGACTAATCTGATCAAAACCTAGACGATTCGCTGCTTCTGCAACAGCAAACAGCATGGTAAAGAAAACAATTAATACACCAACCACGTGTGAGATTTTAGTCGTTCCCAAAAAACGCTGTAAATCGAATTTTGCTGGAACTTCATCCACTCCTGTGCCTGCCAGAATATCTTCAACCAGCTTTGCGACAAATCGAGATACCACGTAGGCAATAATAAGAATCAAACCAGCTGCAATAATGTTGGGAATTGCAAACATGATTTCATTAAGCATTGAAGTCGCAGGTTGCGAAATCGATTCGATTCCCAATGCTTCAAAAGCAATAATTAATGCTGTAATGAAGATTAAAGCAAAGACCAATGAACCGAATACATTACTCACATTACTGTTTTTAAACAGGCCAATTTTCTCAGCTTGTGCTTGTAGTCCCACACTATTAACCAAACCTTCAATAATGCCACGTACAATTTTTGCCAGAATATAACCGACAAAAATAATAACGCCTGCAATAAAGATATTTGGAAGATACCCAACAACGTCAGCCACCATCGCTTGTACAGGTAACAGTAGCCCTGAAAGACCTAAAATCGAAAGGACAATTGGCAAAAATAAAAGCAGAATCAACCAATACACAATATCTGCAATGTTTTCACTGAGTGGTCGTACTCCAACCTCTGTACTTAATTTTTCATCCAGTTGAGTTTTTGATAATACTTTGGACAGTCCAGCCCGTACCAAACGCGCCAATATCCAACCAACAAAAGCAACCACAGCCGCAGCAATGATATTTGGAACAAAAACTAATACTTGAGTGATCATGGCGCTAAATGGACCACTAACACTATAAATATTTAGGACATTTAAAGCAGCAATGAGCGCAATAATCAGAACAAACCAAAATACAAACCTTGAAATGATCGATTCAAAATCTGGTGCTTTACCTGTTGCTGAAGATAAATGACGATTGGTTCCGATTAAATTTAATAATTTTTTGATGCCAGCAGCGATAATCAGCGCCAAAATCCAACCAATAATAAATACTGCAATCGCAGCGATAATGGGCTGAAACATATCCCAATAGTACATAAATCCATAATGGGCTTGAGTAGGCCCATTTCCAAAGTAATCATTCATATGTGTCATGCCCTCTTGTTATATTTTTCACGGCTTAATTAAGCTAAGCAGTAAAATGAAATAGTTTTAGGAATTGATCTCATTTGTGATATTTATCACCATATTTTGTGCTTATTTTTTATTCAAGGTGCAATATAAGAACTACTACAAAAATGATGCAAAAGATTGCAAAGAAGCCATCCAATGTAATTGGATGGCTTCTTAAAAACTTGAATAAATAGCACATTAAGACTCATGACTATTTGCTGTCGAATTGTTCGGTGTCGCAGGCTCTGCATTTGGATTTGGATGGTTAGGCGGTGCATCACTCGCATCTGGCTTTTGATCCGCCACCATATACACAATAAGTGCTATCAGAAAAATACCGACAATCGCCAATATATAAACAGGTAAACGGCGTTTCTTTTCAGTTTCTTCCGGCGTTGATGTATGTGGTGATGGTTTATTGAAATCATGTGTCATTGGATTCCCCTCTTTTTATTTTCCATGTTTCTTATCATAACAAGCACTTATGTAGCATTGTGTGACAAAGCATAGCGCTATCGTGTTCTTTGTTTCTGCGTTGTATATAAAAGTGGGCTATAATAGCCCACCCATTTTTTTACTTAGGTCTTTATGTCGTATCGTCAGCAAAATGTTACTCTGGATTTAGACACTGACGTCACACATGAATGTTCTTTACATTACACTCGTGATGAGCATCTGATCGGCATCATTAATTTTAATAAATCCAGCTATAGCCTGAAATGGGGTGATCTGGAATACTTTAGACGTCGCACTGAAGAATTTTCAGTGATGCCCTTTCCAGATTGTATCAATGCTATGATCATTGATATTCGCAACGTTAATTCATTTCTGGACAATGAAGTTCCGATTCTGCCATGGCGATTACTGGAAGAAGAATGTCCAATTCGTCTAGTTGTTCCCCAAGAACGTCTTGAACATTACGCAGGTTTTTTTGAGCCCACATGGCTCAATACGGATCTAGATACAGCAATTCAGGAACTACGTGAATTCATGGATATGTTTGTGCATTAAAACCATATTCTTGAGTGCATTGGGTTCTGAGTTATCTTAAATCATCAATAAATTTTTTATTTTGTACAATTTTTACAGTACCTTAGTCACCCTTGTGCTGTTTTAGTCACCCCTCATTACCAATAATTTTCGACTGCAATATTGCCTTCGCCACGGCGATTCATACTTAAACCACGACGTTTTAATGCTTCTTTAGTATCTTCGACCATTTGAGGATTACCACAAAGCATGACATGACTCGTTGCAGGATTCAGCGAATATCCAATGACTTTTTCCAGTTCCCCATTTTCAATTAAGACAGGTAAACGCTCATGTAACTCAGCATGAGGATCACGGGTAATGACTGGAATAAACTTAAAACCAGTATGCCCTTCGCCAAAACTAGCAGCAATCTCGTGTATACGATCAACATAAGCCAGTTCAGAAGCTGTACGAACACTATAGACTAAATTAATCTGCGAATAATTTTGCCATGTTGCAAAATCCTGCAACATTGAAAGAAAAGGCGCCAGCCCTGTACCCGTTGCTAATAGCCATAAATCTTGAGGTAAAGGTAATTGATAACGGGCCAATGTCAAAAAACCATAGGGAATTTTTTCTAAATAAAGTTCATCGTCTACTTTTAGATGTTGCAGGTTTGACGTAAATGCACCATTTGGAACAACAATTGAAAAAAACTCCAGTGTTTCATCAAAGGGTGATGACACAACAGAATAAGCACGTACCACTAAATCATCACCGACTTTTAATCCAATTCTGGCAAACTGACCAGCGGTAAACTTAAAATGTGCTGGGCGTGTCATGGTAAAACTGAATAAATTGGTAGCCCAACGATGTACGGATAAAACTCTCTCTACGCTAAATTTCTCAATTGACATAATTTCAACATGGCACGACAGGGTATGCTCATGTTAGCATGACAGCAGAAATTATGACTACTTTTCAAGGGTAAGGCTTGATTCATGCGCATGACATTACGTCAGTTGGCTGTCTTTGTGGCAGTCGCTCAAGAGGGAACAGTAACAAAAGCCAGCGATGCAGTACGTCTCACTCAAAGTGCTGCCAGTATGGCACTGGCCGATCTTGAAGATGGATTAGGTGCTCCACTATTTGATCGTCTAGGTAAACGTCTACAACTGAATGATTTAGGGCGGTTTTTACTTCCTCAGGCCTTGGAAATTTTGGGTCGTTGTGAAGCTTTTGAACAAGCCGCCAAAGGTGAATTACAAAGTATAGATCTGCGTTTAGGCGCAACGTTGACCATCAGCGATTATTTAATACCAGATCTAATGGCAGATTTTCTTCAAATTCATCCGCAGGCCCATTTACAGTTGCAAGTAGGCAATACACGCCAGATGATTGAAGCAGTGAATCAATTTCAGCTTGATCTGGCATTGATCGAAGGTTCATGTCATTTACCCCAACTACAATGCATTCATTGGCGTAATGATGAACTTGCTGTGTGCTGTTCACCCGAACACCCCTTGGCGAAATTAGGTCGGCCTTTAACGCCTCAGGATTTTTTAAACGTAGAATGGATTTTACGCGAAGAGGGTTCAGGTACACGTGAAGTGTTTGATAATGCTATTTTGCAGGATGTTCCTGATGCCAATATACGTTTGACATTGGGTCATAATGAAGCAATTTTAAAAATAGTAGCAGGCGGTTTGGGTATGTCTTGTATTTCCCGACTGGCCATTGAACCTTTGATTGAGAAAGGTCAACTGGTGATTTTAGAAACTCCTTTCTGGGAGTTAACCCGTCCGCTGCATGTTTTGGTGCATCGTCAAAAATATCAGGGGCCAGGTTTAAAGGCGTTTATGCAGTTTTGTGAGAATCGTGTAAATTAAATGTTCTAGATCAGGCAATAAAAAACTCTTCATTAAGAAGAGTTTTTTATTGCGATAATTATTTAGAAATCAAATGTTACGCCGAGTTTATAAGTTCGCGCTTCACCAATAATAGCGTAGTTGTCATTAAACACACCCGCCCAATACTTTTTATTCGCGATATTATCTACATTTGCTCTAAATGTGGTATCTACTCCGCCTACTTTGACTTTATAGCTTGCACCCAAATCAAAGATCGTATAGTCAGGCAGTTTAAGAGTATTGGTGCTGTTTAAATATTGATCGCCCACGTGAGTAACACGCGTATTTACATTTACACCTTCGAGTACAGGAATAGCATAATCCAAACCTAGAGATGCTGTAAATTTAGGGATGCCGTAGATCGTATTACCTTGGTTAGTTAGAGCTTTTTTATATTCAGCATCAATATATGCTAAATTACCAATTACATTTAAACCATCAATAATGTTTCCTGAGAAAGACCATTCAATACCACGACTACGCGTTTCAGCATCATCTGTCGTAATTTGAGTTTTTCCATTTGCATCAGCGCTCGCAAATTTAGTTGTCATCAGGTCTGGTTTTTCGATTTGATACAATGCAAGAGTATTTAACCATGAACCTAATTGATATTTCGCTCCAAATTCATACTGTTTAGTCTGAAAAGGGGCAAACGTCTTTCTGTAATTCACATCTGTTGCATAAAGAGTGTCTGACAAATCTTTGCCTTGAGACAATCCTTCTACATAACTACCATAAAGTGAAAAATTCTCTCCAAAAGGTTTAACTACAATACCAACACTTGGTGAAACTTTGTCATCACTGTATTTAGTATTTGTGGTTAACGCTTTAATATCCATGTCTTGATAACGTGCTCCTAAAATTAGTTGCAATTTATCATCCAGCATAGAGAGTTGATCCGTCAGCGTGTAACTAACATACGTGTTATCAGCGTAAGGTACAATGACTGGATAGGCAGATGGCATCATGCCATTCGTACTAGGATTATATAAATTAGTATTGAAATTAGAGCTTGTAGCAGCTTTATGCTGACTGTACTCACGAGATAAATAATCTGCACGTAGCCCTAATGTATGCTTAATAAAACCTGTTTCAAATTTACCTTCAAAACCAGTATTTGCAGCAAAATCATGTTCCTTTGATCCTACACGATAGTACTGTGAGGTTGCATCACCAGTAGCCGCATTTTGTACAATCATACGTGTACCGAAAAGATGACCCGCGTATTCTTTTTCAGCATACCCAGTTCCAGCAAAAACTTTCCAATTAGGGGTAAACTTATACTCTCCTGATAATCCCACGTATTCACTATTTTGTTGACCGTGAATATTAGAAAAGTAGTTACTATCCCCTGCTGGCGCGGCAATTACTTGTTTAATTGTCCCCATAGAAACCATGGCTGGTGAACCATTATCACGTTTGTCACGTAAAGCATAAGCATCAAAATTAATTTTTAACTTATCGGTTGTATAGTCAAGGGCAATAACACCTGAAGCATTCTTATCTTCCATTCCCTCAATAATATGTTCACCTTGGCCATAAGATGCGCTGGCACGAGCACCAAATTCTTTATTTTCACCAAAACGGCGGGCTACATCAAAACCCGATTTATAATAACCACCATCTTCGTACATCGCTGAAACTTGAGTAAGGTCTTTATTCGCACGCTTAGTCTGAGCCATTACAACTCCGCCCACACTCCCTGCTGGTGCCATACCTGCTACCAATGCATTGGGGCCTTTAAGCAAAGAAACAGAATCAAGGATATCTGTTGGAATACGTCCTGTCGGAGCCATTCCAAATAAACCATTAAGGTTATAATCCTCAAAGCCTACAGAAAAACCACGAATCTGCACATTTTCATTTAAGTGTCCAGCATTTGTTGTTTCACGAATACTTGGATCATTTCGAAGTACTTCTGAAACAGTCGAGGCTTGTTGATCCTGAATTAACTTGTCCGAATATGTCGTTACAGAGAATGGGGTATCTATAGTTGATTTTTCACCCAAACTTCCTAAATTAGATTTTTTCTTTAATTTTCCAGAAGCATAGTTATCTTGTTGATCCGCTTTAACAGTGATCGTCGGCAGCACAACATTTTCTTCTGCAAAAGCAAAAGCTGGAAGTGCGATAAGAGACAAAAATAATATATTCTTTTTCACGTTATTTCCCCATAAAAATTGGGGGCAATTATATAAGATAAAATCCTAAATGAGAATAAAAATGATTACGAATTAAAATATCTTTTCTTTTTTTCTAAACAGCAGCACGTAAAAAAGTTGCTGCTGTCTAGTTGAATTATTTTAGAACTTATAATTCAAGGATACAATGTAGGTACGTGGATCACCATAAGTTCCATTTGATACATTCAGATGGTATTCTTCATCGCCCACGTTATTAACATTAAGACCTAAAGCAAAATCACGGGTTACTTGGTATTTCGCCATCAAATCTATTACTGCAAAAGAATCTTGTCTATTTGCATCGTAAGCAGCACCAGATAAAGTTGCATCTACGATTTCACTTTGCCATCTAATGCCCCCGCCCAGTTTAAGCCTCTGATCAAGAACTGGCAGATTGTAAGTTGTATAAAGTTTAAATTGTTGTTTTGGATAATCGCGATTGATAGTTTGACCAATCGATGTGGTTTTGGCATAGGTGTAACCCGTCTGGATGTTCCAATGAGGAAGAATTTGCCCATTTGCCTCTATTTCAAAACCTTCTGTTTTGGCTTTTACGCCCTCATAAATACTTTCTCCAATATGGGGACCATCAGCAAAACTGCCTACATAGTTTGCAAAATCCTTGAGATTGGATTGAAAGTAAGCAGCAGATAAATTTAGCTTATTCTCATAAAAGGCTGCTTTTAAACCGCCTTCATAGCTATCCCCTTGAACAGGCTCTAATACCGAATAATCCGCATTTCGCTCAGCTTGGGGCATAAAAATATTGGTGTAACTTACATAGGCAGTAAGATATGAGGTCAAATCGAATGTCAGCCCTGCGTAAGGCGAAGCTTTATCTTTTGAAAAATCAGCTGTCGATTCGCTGGCAGTGGTTTCTTTATAGTCATAACCTAAACCACGCACACCTAATATAAGGTGCAATCTATCTGTCGGATTTAAACGTGTTGCCGCATAGTAGCCATATTGCGACATATCAGTTGTATTTGTTTTTCCAGTTGTATTATACAACGTTGCTGGAACAGGAATATAACCGTTCCACGTATCCAGATTTACCCAATCTGAGCCAATCGCTCGATCATAATAAGGGTCATCTGCTTGCACATTTTGATAGCTCACACCAACCATCATCTGCTGTTCACGACCCAAAAGCTGATAAGGCCCTGACGCAGAAATATCCAGACCATGTAACTCTGGATGAAGTTTCTGGTAACCTGCCGTCACTCGACCTGTATTATCTGCATAATTTGCGGTACGTCCTGGATTTGAACCGACAACAGCATAAACCGCATCAGTATCCTGCGTTAAATAATTATAGTTAGCCTGTACTTTCCAGCCATTATCAAAGCGATGTTCCAATTCAATAAATGCATTAATCGTATCAACATTCCCATAAGCCCAACGTGCTGCTGAGTTATCTTCTCGATCACGAGTACTCAAGACACCATTACTATAATTGGTAAATGCATGCACACTTAAACCTTTAGATTTGGCTCGTTGATATAAAGCACCCACGTTTAGAGTCGTATTAGCGTCTAAATCAGCTCCCAAAGTGGTATAGAATAATCCAGAATGAGAATCTCCCCAATTCATAAATGAATCGTAGTCATCATAAGAGATGACTGTGCGACCACGCACTGTTCCAGATTCATTTAACGGTGTTTGAGCATCTAAAATTGTACGAAAACCCGCCCATTTATCATCAAATGAAGACGTACTTAAGTTGAGACTTCCTGTAGATACTTTTGACGTTGCAAGCTTTCTATTTAAATTAATTGATGCACTTGGATATCCCACTCCAGAAGTTAATCCTGTTGCACCTTTTACTACAGTAACATTTTCATAAATCGAGGGATCCAGCGTACTCATCGACATACCTGTTCGACCCGTTGTTACTGGTGTTGAAATCACGCCATCAATCAAGAAATTATTTACTTTGGAGCCTCGTGCATAATAACTTGCATATTCTCCACCTGTCCCTACAGCGCCAGCAGCACCATAACGCTGTTGATAAATACCTGGTGTTTGATCTAGCACTTCGCTCAGTGCTTTTAGTTGTTGATCTTGTATTTGCTCGGCAGTAATTACACTTACTGACTGTGGCGTATCTTTAAGTGCCAAATCCATTTTTGTAGCAGCATTGGTCTTTTTTACCGTATAACCGTGTTGATCCTGCCCCTCGGCTTTCAGTTTGATTATAGGTAAAACATCATCAGCATGAAGAAAACTGCTGCTTGCTGCCATGAACATCATGACTGAAATTATTTGTGCTAATTTTTTGGGTTGAGTATTAAACATTTAAGTACCCCTGTATAAAATTAGCGCAATACTATAGCAATTAATAACGATTATCACTAACATTATTCATATTATCTCCACAATTGTGATTGTATTTTTTTATGTAATTTGATCAAAAAATAGTTATTTTCACTGAATGTTTATTAAAAATTTAAGGTTTTTTTAATTTTTATAAAAAACTCTTTCAACAAAGTTTATACCCATCAATTAAATAATAGTGACGGTCATCATTATTCACATAAAAAAGCCACCAAAAATGGTGGCCCGTAGTAGGATTTTAATCTTTTTGTACACTTCCAAAGATTTTATCTCCCGCATCTCCCAACCCAGGTACAATATAACCTTGGGCATTAAGACCCTCATCAATAGAAGCCGTATAAATTTCAACTTCAGGATGCAATTCCTGCACTTTTTTAACGCCTTCAGGGGCAGCAACGAGAACCATAACCCGTATATCTTTACAGCCACTGGCTTTAAGGACATCAATCGCTGCAACTAAAGAACTACCAGTCGCTAGCATTGGATCAATAATCATAGCAATACGATTCGCGACATCAGGAACTAATTTTTTATAATAAGTACGCGCCTGTAAAGTTTCTTCATCACGCTCTAGTCCCAATACACTTACTTTGGCACTAGGAATCAGGTTAAGTACGCCTTCTAGCATACCAATACCTGCACGTAAAATCGGAACAATCGTAATTTTTTTACCCGCAATGCGTTGAGTTGTTACTTTACCAGCCCAACCATCAACATCATGATCAACCAGTTGTAAATCTTTCGTCGCTTCATAGGTCAGAAGCATCGTAACTTCTTGCGCAAGTTCACGAAAATTTTTTGTGCTGATATCCGAACGACGCAATAAGCCAAGTTTATGACGAATCAGAGGATGACGGATTTCTTGAATGGGCACGGGAGAACACCTAAAACAACATTAAACTTTTTATATTATAAAGAATTTTGCTCACGAAAATTAAAAAACCTCCACGAATGGAGGCTTTTTTTGTTAAAACTTAAACTTAGTGTTGTTGAGATAACACAAAATGTAAAGGAGATAAAATCTCGCCTTCTAACGCCAGTTTAATCACTGGATCTGGATAGATACCAATAATTAAGACCAGTGCAGCTGCAGCCAAGACCATGATACCACCTACTTTTTGGCCCCAATGCTTATCCGCATCGATACGTGGCACATCTGGCGGCGTCATATACATGACTACCATAACGCGTAAGTAATAATACAGACCAATACCACTACCCACGATAATCATCGCGGCAAGGAACCAGTGCTGGGTGGTTACCGCAGCCATTACGACAAGAAATTTACCAATGAAGCCAGCGGTCAATGGAATACCAGCCAAAGACAACATCATTACAGTTAAGGTTGCGGTTAATACTGGACGACGCCAGAATAAACCACGATAGTCAGCCAGACTTTCTGCTTCATCAACATTATTGTAGGGGCTAGACATCAAAGCAACTGCACCAAACGCACCAATTGTCGTCAATACATAAGTCACAACATAAACGGTAACGCTACCCAAACTCGCATAGGTCATGCTAATAAGCGCAATCAACAAATAACCAAAATGAGCAATGGATGAATAACCCAAAATACGCTTCAGATTTACTTGACGAACAGCCAACAAGTTACCCACTAAAATCGATAGTACCGCAATAACCGTTAAAATCGTAACCAGTGAATCAACGAGGATTGCACCTGAAGTCAACATATAACGAACAAAGAGACCAATCGTTGCTACCTTGGCAGCGGATGCCAAAAAAGTAGCCATAGGGGCTGGCGCACCTGCATAAACATCTGGTGTCCATTTATGAAATGGTGCCAATGAAAGCTTGAATGCAACAGCAAAGATAATCAGAGCCAGGCCTAAAATCACCATTGGCTGGCGAATAGCATTAAATAGTGCCTGTACAGAATCATAGAATGACAATGAACCTGTATATGAATATATATATGCCATACCCATCAATAGCATCGCAGATGCAGTGGCCGAAAGTACAAGATACTTCACCCCTGCTTCTAGTGAACGACTACGTTGATAAGTGTATGCAAGCATGCCATAAACTGGAATCGACATTAACTCAAGACTAATGAAGAAAGAAGCATAATGCGCACTTGCAACCATCAGCATTGCACCTGATACCGAAATCAGAAGCAACAAATAGAGTTCTTCGCGATTATCTTTGTAGGTTTCAATATAAGCATGTGACAAAGTACAACATGCAAGTGAAGCCACAATAATGAGTAATTGGTAGATCAGCGTAAACGGATCTACCATAAACATTCCCATGACATTGGAAGGCACAAAATGCCCCCCAAACATCGTGAAGAGAATATAAGCTGCTGCAAGATTTAGACCCACCACCGAAGCCGTTGCAATTAAATTATGGTTACGTTTAATTGCAATCAGGATCATCACGACAACTGCAGTCAAAGCCACAATCATCACAGGTGCCAAAGGCATGAGCTGAGAAAAAGACATTGTGAAGTTCATGATTTATTGGATCTCCACATTACTAAGCTGAGTCGCTGCTTGCTGAGTCAGATCAACCGCAGGTTGTATAGGACTATAGCTATTGGCTAACCATTGCATGCTTGAGTGAGACATGTCGAGGAAAGTTTGAGGGTAAAGACCTAACCAGACTAAACCAATCAAACAGATCATTAGAATACTCAATTCACGCAAATTCAAATCTTTGAGTGGTTGAGTATAATGCTGTTTTTGTTCAGGATTTGGTTCACCAAACAATGCGCGGTGAATTAAAATCAGACCATATAAACCTGCTAATACAAGGCTAACCGCAGCGAGGATCGTGAATACAGGATATTTGTTGAATGAACCCATAAGGATCAGGAATTCACCAATAAAGTTACCAAGTCCTGGGATACCAACCAAAGCAGCCACAAAGCACATCAGGAAGAACGGTAAATATTGAAGCTGTCCGCGCAGACCACCCATCAAACGCAAGTCACGCGTATGCAAACGTTCATACACTTGACCAGACATAATGAATAAAGCCGCAGATGATAAGCCATGTGCCAGCATCATGATCATAAGACCCTGATACGTCAGGATATTACCTGCATAGATTGCCAGAAGTACGAAGCCCATATGCGAAATAGAGGTATAAGCAAGCAAACGTTTCATATCTGTTTGCTGATACGCACACCACGCACCATAGAAGATACCAATCAAACCAAAAACAATCGCGATATCTGCAAACTGTGCAGAAGCCGCTGGGAAGAATGGAATCACAAAGCGCAGTAAACCATAAGCAGCGGTTTTAATCAAAATACCTGCCAAATCGACAGAACCCGCTGTAGGGGCTTGAGCATGTGCATCGGGTAACCAGCCATGTAATGGAAATACTGGCAACTTAACCGCGAAACCAATAAACATACACACCATAAAGGCATAAGCAACAGCTGGTGCTTGCTGATCAAGAGTATTAGCAACTGCAAGCAAGTAGTTATAATCAAATCCGATTGAACCCGTCATCATGTAGCCATAAACCACAAGACCCAGAATACCAATCAGCATGATTAAACCTGCAATCTGGGTATAAAGGAAGAATTTGGTTGCCGCGTAGACACGTGAACGACCATTTGAACCTTTATGACCCCAAAGTGCGATCAGGAAGTAGATTGGAACCAGCATCATCTCCCAAAAGAAGAAGAATAGGAACAAATCAACCGCAAGGAAAACCCCGATTACCCCACCTAATGACCACAATAGGTTTAAGTGGAAGAACCCGACATTTTTTTGGATTTCGCCCCAAGAACAACCGACTGCTAACACACCTAGCAATGCAGTTAATCCCACCATTAACAGAGAAAGTCCATCAACAGCAAGGTGAATGTTAATCCCTAAAGTTTGAATCCAAGGAAGATTAAACTCCGCTGACCACGTTGGAACTCTAGCACCTAGTTCATAATGAAATTGGCCGCTTTGCCACAATGCAAGCGTCAACCCCAAAGTCACTAACATACCAATTAACGCAATCCAGCGCGGTAAATGCTGATCAAGCTTATCGACCAGCCAGCAAATAAAACCAGCAATGAAAGGAATTAAAATCAGCGCGGGTAAAATTAAATTGTTTTCCATTTTATTTCCCCACCACTTGAATAACGATAAGGATCATCAACAGTACCACTATACCAAGCGACATGCTGGATGCGTATTCACGCAATGAACCCGTTTGACGTGAACTGGTAAAGCTATTACCACCTTTCACCAGTGCAGGAAGCACCAGCCACAGTCCATCAATTGGATCACGACCTACAAGTTTCGCAATAAACAGATAAGGTTTTACAAACACGATGTTATACAGCGCATCGAAACCAAATGCAGTACGGCAAATATGCGCCAATCCTGCACCTAAACTGGTTTGAGCAAAAGATTTCACCCCAGCATAAGCAAATACAAACAATAAGATACCGACAATTAACCCTACAATCGCGACACCGCTTGCCAAATGCTCAGCATGAGAAACTGCAGCTTCCAAATTTTCTGGAATCATAAATGCAGGAATATTAGCGCTGCTTAATAGCTTCAATACTGGAGCTTGTAAGAAATAACCAAAACCAGTTGATAAGAATGCAAGAATCGCCAAAGGTCCCCAGTAAGTCACGCCATGAATAGCATGCGCTTCTGTTTTCTCTTCGCCAAAGAATACCACCCAGATTAAACGGAAGGTATAGATTGACGTTAAGAAGGCACCAGCAACACCTACCCAGTACAACGTATGGTAAAGCGGTAAGTTTGCAATTGTCGATTGTGCATATACTGCACCTAGAATTGCATCTTTAGAGAAGAAACCTACTGTCACGATTGGGAGCGCCGCAAGCGCACCACCACCGATCACGAAACACCAGAATACAAATGGAATCTTCTTACGTAAACCACCCATTTTGAAGATATTTTGTTCGTGATGACACGCCAGAATCACCGCACCAGATGACAAGAATAATAAAGCTTTAAAGAACGCATGTGCCAACATGTGGAACAGACCCGCTTGATAAGCTTCTGCACCCACAGCCATAAACATATAGCCCAACTGACTCATAGTTGAGTAAGCTAGAATACGCTTGATATCGGTTTGAACCAGCGCTGCAAAACCTGCTACCAACAACGTTACTGCACCTGTAATTGAAATGAACTGCATTACCGCAGGTGCCATTTCAATCACTGTATGCATACGGCTTGTCAAATAAACACCCGCTGTTACCATCGTTGCAGCGTGGATCAATGCTGAAACAGGTGTTGGGCCTGCCATTGCATCTGCTAACCATGTTTGCAATGGAATCTGTGCAGATTTACCCGCGGCACCCAAGAACAACATCAACGCTGTCCAAATCGAAAGTGATGAACTTTGTGTCATCACCGTTGCAGCATTTTCAACGATGTATTGAGTATTTAACGTACCAAACTGTTGATAAAGCAGAAATAATGCGATTAGTAAAAATACGTCACCAATACGCGTTACGGTAAATGCTTTAATAGCCGCCCAACCATTATCTGGATTTGAATAATAAAACCCAATCAATAGATATGAACACAGACCTACGCCTTCCCAACCCAGAAATAATAATGCAAGATTATCACCAAGAACCAACACCAACATGCTGGCAACAAACAGGTTGAAATACGAGAAGAAACGTGCGTAACCTTCTTCACCACGCATGTACCATGAAGCAAAGATGTGGATCAGAAAACCTACACCCGTGATCATACCTGTCATAAGTAATGACAAACCATCTAGATGCAGCGTAATACCAGGCGCAAAACCACCAACATTAAACCACGTCCAAAGATGTTGAACAAAAATAGGTTGCCCACTACTAGTAAATGCCAACCCTGCAATTAACGCAAATAATGCAGAGAGTCCAACAGAACCCACACCAATAATCGCAGCTACATTTTCAGAGAGCTTATCGCGCCCTGCCGCTAAAAGAATAAAACCGATTAGCGGAAAAAGAATCGTTAAATATAAAGTACTCATCCGCGCATCTCACTAGCAGCATCCACATCCAAATGATGGAAGCGATGGTAAAACTGAAGGACGATCGCAAGACCAATACACGCCTCTGCCGCAGCAAGGGTCAAAATCAGAATAAACATAATCTGACCATCAGGTTGTGCCCATGCACTACCAGCCAAAACAAATGCCAATGCAGCAGCATTCATCATGATCTCAAGGCTCATGAGCATAAAGAGAAGATTGCGTCGCACCATGACACCGTAAAAGCCCAGTGCAAAAAGAATGGTTGCAACAATCAAACCATGTTCTAAAGGGATATTGCCCATTGTTATTGTTCCCCTTCCGCACTTGGTTCACGTTTACCTAAGTGGAATGCTGCAACCAAGGCTGCAAGCAATAACATCGCGGCAACTTCAACCAATAATAAATAATGAGTAAAAAGTGCTTGACCGACTGCTTTTGGACCGATCACTTCACGTCCCATAACTTGCCCTGGTATTGTGTAATCACTGGATAACATCCACACCAAGATCAAACCGAGTAAGAAACTCATGAGTGCGGGAACAGCCCATGTTTCAGAGCTTAACCATTTACGTTCCTGTTCAACGGTATGCTGACCTAAATTCAGCATCATTACCACAAACACAAACAAGACCATGATTGCACCTGCATAAACGATGATTTCAAGCGCACCCGCAAATGGAGCGCCAACAATCATGAAAATACCAGCGACTGCAAGGAGTGAAACAATCAGACTAAGTAAAGCATGTACTGGATTCGCATTGGTCACCACGCGAATCGTAGAAACTATGGCCACGAGAGCCATCAAATAAAACGGCCACATCATGGTAATAAACTCCGTACATCAATAGGTGCACTTTCTTTTTGCGCCTGACCTTTACCTTTACCATCAATTGCCATACCAGCAACACGGTAGAAGTTATAGTCAGGATATTTGCCTGGCCCAGAAATCAGTAGATTTTCTTTTTCATAAACCAAGTCCTGACGTACGTACTCACCTAACTCAAAGTCAGGAGTAAGCTGAATGGCTGTCGTTGGGCAGGCTTCCTCACACATTCCACAGAAAATGCAACGCGAAAAGTTGATACGGAAAAATTCTGGATACCAGCGACCATCTTCTTTTTCTGCCTTTTGTAATGAAATACAACCGACTGGACAAGCCACCGCACACAGGTTACATGCTACACAGCGTTCTTCACCATCTGGATCACGGGTTAGAATAATACGGCCACGATAGCGAGGCGGTACAATTTCCTCTGCTGGGACTTCAGGATAAAGAATTGTGTCACGTTTACGTGTTATGTGGGTAAATACCATCCACAAAGTACGAACGATTGACCCAACTCCAGCTAGAACTTTATACATTTTGTACTCCCTGCTGTCTTAGGCCTGATTCATCAGAATCACAGCACCAGTCACGAGTAAGTTGACTAACGCCAGCGGCAAACAAATTTTCCAACCAAAGTTCATCACTTGGTCATAACGCGGACGCATTAACGAACCACGAGCCAAAATAAACATCATCATAAAAAATGCTGTTTTAATAATGAACCAGAACACAGGTGGAACAAACGGAATTTCAAGGTTAAATGGCGCGAGCCAACCACCAAAGAATAAGGTCACAATCAAGGCAGAAATCAGCACGATATTCACGTATTCTGCAACGAAGAACATCCCCCACTTCATACCACCATATTCGACATGATAACCTTCAGCCAATTCCTGTTCAGCTTCCGGCTGGTCAAATGGATGACGGTGAGTCACCGCAACACCAGCAACCACAAACACCATAAAGCCAATAAACTGAGGAATAATGAACCATACATCACGTTGTGCTTCTACGATTTCACGTAAATTAAATGAACCTGCAATCGCCACTACACCCATCAGGGAAATACCCAAAAACACTTCATAAGAAATAGTTTGAGCAGCAGAACGTAGACCACCAAGCAAGGAGTATTTGTTGTTTGATGACCAACCACCAAAAAGCACCGCATAAACTGCGATACCTGCCATTGCCATAAAGAACAATAGACCAATGCTCATATCCGCAACGCCTAGCGTTGGGCTAACTGGAATCACCATAAATGATAAAACCGCAGTTGCCATTGCAACTGCCGGTGCCATACGGAAAGTCAGTTTATCGGCAAACTTAGGTGTCCAATCTTCCTTAAACATGATCTTGAGCATGTCTGCCACAATTTGGAACATCCCACCTGGACCAACACGGTTAGGTCCATAACGGTCCTGCCAGAGAGCCAAAAGACGGCGTTCAATAAATGACATTAATGCCGCAATCAACACCACTACTAGCATAATCACAATAGCTTGAACCACTGCATAAGCAATTGGCCAATTCTCAGCCCAAAGCGGTGTTTGACGCATAATTTCTTGTTGCATGAATTACACTCCTACCGCGACTGATACAGGTTCGGCCAATGACACTGTAGGTGCCAAACCAATTGGATAACCGATATAACCCGTTGGTAAATATTCAATCACCTGTACAGGTAAGCTAACTGTAGTTTCACCTGCTTGTACTGAAATGCGTTCACCGTCTTTCAGATTTAAACGTGTTGCATCTTGTTCACCTAAAGCAAAAGTTGCTTCTGGAATACGAGACTGCATGGCTGGTGTTTTAATCGTGAATTCACCCGATGCAAAAATATGATGCATGGGTACTAAGCGGAAGCTTTCAGGATTCACTGGTGCAACTGCCGGTGCAACAAAGCTACGTGCAGGACGTTTTGGTAAACGATCAAATAAACGAATACCTGAATCACCGCCTTTTAGATGTCCCCCGACTTCATCCTGATATTTATTCCAAGATTGTGGCGAGTTCCAACCCGGTGCCCATGCAAACGGTACTAATGACGATGCTTTTTGTGGGCCGACATAGCCTTCCATTGAGAATGTTAAGGCAGAGTCAACGTCGATAGGTTGTTTAGGTTCATGCACTGAAATTGGAGCGCGAAGTGCAGTACGACCTGAATAACGACGTGGTTCACGTGCAATTTTCAAACCATGCACACGATAACCTGCATCAGGTGCAACATCCTGAATAGCTTCTAAAACAGGAACATTTTTCACAACAGATTCAATGACATCATCCAGTAAAGTCCAGTTAATTACTTTACCATTTAATCCAGTTTCAATGGCATGCAACCAGCGCCATGATTCTTTAATCGCATATTCAGGATTGTAATAACTTGGATCATAAACCTGATAGAAACGTTGTGCACGACCTTCCTGACTCACTACCGTACCATCACCTTCAGCAAAGCTTGCTGCTGAAAGCACGATATCTGCCTGTTTCACAGTTTCAGTTTCGCTGTGGTCTAATACGATTACAGTTTCCGCTTTTGCAAGTGCAGCTTTTACCTGAAGCGCAGGTAAACGACGGAATAAGTCGTTTTCCACAATTACGACAGTGTCATAATCTTGTGCAAAAGCTTGTTCCAAACTTTGTCCACCAAACAGCGCCAGACCCATTGAGTTCACTTCAGGTACGGTTAGTGTTAAACCAGCATTACCCAAATTTTGTGCAACTTGTGCAGCAGCTTCCATAATCGCTGGATCTTGTAAGCTTGTACCAGAAATCACTAATGGTTTTTTCGCAGCTTTTAAGCTATCGGCAATGCTTTGAGCAAAGGCTTTAGCATCATCGTCCAAACCATTTATGGTCTCACCTTTAACTGCAGCCGCAATTGCAAACCCAAGACGCGCAATGTCGTTTGGAGATGCAACTACTTCACCTGTCGCCACATCGGCTAAACGGGTCTGAGTCGCAGCAAGGATATAAATCGGAGATTTCTCATCCTGACCAATACGTTGTACAGGTTCTGCTAACCAATCTGGAGTACGACGATCTGCCGCCATTTGCTTGGCTTTATTTTTTGCTGCTTGACGAACAGATAGAGCCATACGTGGCGCAGTTTGCGTCAGATCTTCACCTAGAATCAATACCGCATCATAACTTTCAACTTCACGCATGTTCGGGTTATAAACACCCTCGGTTTGCATGATTGATGCAGCAAGTTCAACCAGATTCTGTTCTTTTTGTGACAATCCTGTTGAGTAGTTATCCTGTCCAACTAACTCACGTAGCGCATAGTTAGATTCAAGGCTAGCACGTGGTGAACCAATCCCCAGTACTTTTTTTCCCTGAAGTTTCACAATCACTTCATCAAGTGCCTGATCCACTGAAACAGAACTTATCGCTTCACCGACACGGAACTGTGGTTGACGTGGACGATCTGAACGGTTGACATAGCCCGTACCAAAACGGCCTTTGTCACACAGGAAGTATTGATTTACTTCACCATTAAAACGGTTTTCTACGCGGCGCAATTCACCATAACGCTCACCCGGAGAAATATTACAACCAGAAGAACAGCCCTGACACACACTTGGTGCGTACTGCATATCCCATTTACGGTTATAGCGCTCTGAGTGCGTTTTATCAGTAAACACACCTGTTGGGCAAACTTCAGTCAAGTTACCTGAAAATTCAGATTCTAATGTCCCAGACTCTGGACGACCGAAGTAAACACGTGATGCATTCGCATACACACCAAAGTCTGTACCACCTGCGTAATCCTTGTAATAACGCACACAGCGATAGCAAGCGATACAACGGTTCATTTCATGTGCAATAAACGAACCTAACTCTTGGTTATAGTGGGTACGTTTAGTAAAGCGGTAGCGGCGACGGTCATGACCCGTCATCACTGTCATATCTTGTAAATGACAGTGACCACCTTCTTCACAGACTGGGCAGTCATGCGGGTGGTTCGTCATTAAAAACTCAACCACTGACTCGCGAAAATCAACCGCTTCCTTATCTTCAATTGAGATAAAGGTATTGTCAGTCGCTGGCGTCATACATGACATAACCAGACGTCCACGCGTATCTTCAGCATTTGCATACTGAGTCACCGCACATTGACGGCATGAACCAACAGAACCTAAGGATGGGTGCCAACAAAAATACGGGATGTCGATGCCTAGGGACAAACATGCTTGTAGCAAGTTTTCTGACCCATTGACTTCATATGATTTTCCATCGACATGAATTGTAGCCATAGTCGAATTCCTTAAACTTGTTCTACGTGGCTGGCTTGGGCAACAGGACGATTAGTCACTTTTGCTTCAAACTCGCTACGGAAATATTTGAGTGCGCCCATTAGCGGCTCCATCGCACCCGGTGCGTGAGCACAGAAGGTCTTACCGATCCACAACTTTTTGGTGAGTTCAGACAAATGTTCAATGTCTTCCATCTTACCTTCACCATTTTCAAGTGCTTTCAGTGCTTTGACCGCCCAAGGTAAACCATCACGGCATGGTGTACACCAGCCACACGATTCACGCGCAAAGAATTCTTCTAAATTACGCACTGCTGAAACCATACACTGGGTTTCATCAACCACCATCAATAAACAAGTTCCTAAACGTGAACCTGCTTTCATGATGCTTTCTGAATCCATCGGAAGATCAATATGTTCTGCTGCCAAGAAATCAGTTGATGCACCGCCCGGTAACCATGCTTTGAGTTTCAAACCATCACGCATACCACCCGCGTAGTCTTCAATCACTTCACGTGCAGTAGTTCCAAATGGTAACTCCCAAAGTCCTGGGAATTTAACTTTACCGGATGCGCCATAAATCTTGGTGCCTGGATCTTTGGATTTCCCCGCAGATAAACCGATATACCATTCAGGACCACGCAACATGATTGCAGGTAAGTTGTTATAGGTTTCAACATTATTGACAATCGTTGGACGCCCCCATGCCCCAGCAACCTGTGGAAATGGTGGTTTAGTACGTGGATTGGCACGACGTCCTTCCAGTGAGTTAATCAATGCAGTTTCTTCACCACAAATATAACGTCCTGCACCTGTATGAACAAACAGCTCAAAGCTCCAACCCGTGTCCAGAATATTGTTACCTAAATAACCTTTAGCACGAGCCTGTTCCAACGCCTCATTTAAGTATTGGGCAGCTTCGATATACTCACCACGAATAAAGATGTAACCTTGCGTTGCCTCTAGGGTATAAGCAGCGATTAACATACCTTCAATCAATTGGTGCGGAAGACGTTCCATCAATAAGCGGTCTTTGAAGGTACCTGGTTCCATTTCATCAGCATTACAGATTAAATAACGCGGACCACCATCATTCGGTGCCATCAACGACCATTTAATCCCTGCTGGGAAACCTGCACCACCACGACCTTTTACCGTTGCCGCCTTAATGACTTCCAGAACTTCAGCAGGTTTCATTTCAATAGCTTTTTTAAAGCCCGCATACCCTTCTAAAGCTTCATAGTCATCAGCATTGCGTACATGTTCCTGTTTGCTCAAACGCCAAGTCAGCGGATGAGTTTCTGGATTACCTTCGCCATAAATCGGTTTTGGTTCAGTATTCATACATACTTCTCCAATAACTGCTTGACCGAAGATACCTCAACCAGACCATGCGTATCTTCATCAATCATTAAAGTTGGACCCTTGTCACAATTTCCTAAACAGCAAATCGGCAATAAGGTAAAACGGCCATCTTGCGTAGTCTGACCATATTGAATGCCAAGCTCGCGCTGAAATGCTTCAGCTAAAGTTTCAGCACCCATTAAGAAACAGGCAATCGAATCACACAATAAAATTACGTGACGCCCCACGGGTTGACGGTAAATACGATTATAAAATGTCGCTACACCTTCAAGATCCGCAACACTAATGGTCAATAGCTGCGCTATTGCATTCATTTGAGCGTCATCTACCCAGCCATTACGGCGTTGTACACACTTAAGTGCATCTAATGATGCCGCACGTGGGTAAGGATAGTGATGAATGTGATGTTCAATTTCATGGATTTCATCTGCAGTCAAAATCCCTTCAACATTCACACGTGGCTTTTTATCAGTCAAAATCATCATAATGCGTACCCCTTAACGATCCACGTCGGCCATAACCACATCAATGGTTGCCAGATAAATGATCAAGTCTGAGACCAGACTTCCGTTAATCACCGAAGGAATTTGCTGCAAGTGTGTAAAGGTTGGTGTACGAATACGGGTACGATAACTCATCGTTGACTTATCGGAAGTCAAATAATAGTTAGACGCGCCTTTTACGACTTCAGCCATCACTGATGCTTCACCTGCAGGCATAACTGGCCCCCACGACACACTTAAGAAATGCGTAATCAGGGTTTCAATGTCTTGCAAGGTTTTATCTTTCGGCGGTGGTACTGCCAGAGGATGATCTGCTTTATATGCACCAGACGGCATATTATCCAGACACTGTTTAACAATTTTCAAGGACTCTTCGATTTCACGATAGTGCACCATCACACGAGCATAAGCATCGCCTTCGTATTCCAGAGGCACTTCAAAATCGTAATTTTCATAGCCACTATACGGACGATATTTACGCACATCAAAATCAATACCTGTTGCACGTAAACCAGTTCCTGTTACGCCCCAAGCTAACGCAGATTTTGCATCATATTGGGCAACATTACGTGTACGGCCTTCAAATACAGAGTTTTTCAGTGCAGCAGTATGATATTCCTTCAACCGTTTTGGCATCCATTCGAGAATATCACGAATCAGTTTTTGCCAATTATTTGGAAGATCGTGTGCCGTTCCGCCGATACGGAACCACGCAGGGTGCATACGGAAACCTGTGATCGCTTCAATTGCGTCATAGATTTTTTGACGGTCAGCAAACATATAGAATACAGGAGTCATACCCCCCGCATCCTGAATCGCCGTACCGATATACAACAAGTGGTTATTGATACGGAATAATTCAGACATCATGACACGAATACATTGCGCACGATCAGGAACGGTGATTCCAGCAAGTTGCTCTACGCCCATGACATACGGCATGTTTTGTGCGCAACCGCCTAGATAGTCAACACGGTCAGTATAAGGAATGAAAGAATGCCACGTTTGACGCTCAGCCATCTTTTCCACACCACGGTGGTGATAGCCAATATCAGGTACACAGTCTTTTACTTCTTCGCCATCCAACTGCAAAATAACACGGAATGCACCGTGTGCAGATGGATGGTTAGGGCCCAAGTTCAAGAACATAAAGTCTTCATCCGCATTACCGCGTGTTAGGCCCCAATCTTCTGGGACAAAACGAAGATGTTCTTGCTCAAAATCCTGTTTCGCCTTGTTCTGCATATACGGCGTATATTCAGTAGCACGAGCTGAGTATTCCTTGCGTAACGGATGCCCTTCCCAATAAGTTGGCAACAAAATTCGACGCAGCATAGGATGCCCTTCGAAATTGATTCCAAACATATCGTAAGCTTCACGTTCGTACCAGTTGGCATTCGGCCAAATGTTAGTCGCTGTTGGAATGTTAATATCATTCTCATTCAATGCAACTTTAATACGAATATCACTATTACGTTCTAAAGATAATAAGTGATAGAACACTGTGAAATCAGATGCAGGTAAACCATCGCGGTTATTACGCAAACGCTCATCAACTGCAGATAAGTCAAACAGCATCACATAAGGACGTGATACCGTACGCAAGTACATTAAAACTTCTTGTATACGTGCGCGCTCAACCCAGACCGTTGGAAAATCTTCAAACGTTGGTTGCACGTAAAAGTTCTCGCCAAATTTGGCTTTGAGATCTTCTACGATTGCAAATGCTGGGCGGGAATCAACTGGCGTTGATTCTGGCATAGCAATGTCAGTTTCAGCCATTGGCTTGGCTTCCTATTTAATACAAATTTTGTCAATTTTCTTGATGAACCATATCCTACGAATATGTCAAAACTTCATCGTGAAAATTATTTAATTTCATCCATAGAGCGTAAGTTTTTCACCGCAATACGTTCAGCATTTTTGCGATCGCGTTCTGGCATCATCTTTGGCTTATACACTGGCTTAAGATCATCACCAATTACGGCAGAAAGTGGACGGCGCTCTAGCTGAATCTGGTCTTGAAGTAACATGAGTGCTTGAATCAAAGCTTCAGGACGTGGTGGGCAGCCTGGGACGTACACGTCAACAGGAATAATTTTATCAACACCCTGTACAACCGAATAAATGTCGTACATACCGCCCGAGTTAGCACAAGCTCCCATAGAAATGACCCATTTTGGCTCTAGCATTTGCTCATAAAGACGTTGAATAACTGGCGCCATTTTTACAAAACAAGTTCCAGCAACAATCATTAAGTCAGCCTGACGTGGTGAAGCACGAATAACTTCAGCACCAAAACGTGACAAATCATGTACACCTGTTAATGTCGTTGCATACTCAACGTAACAGCATGAAGTACCAAAGTTAAATGGCCAGACTGAGTTTTTGCGTCCCCAGTTGACCACATTGTGCATCACATCTTCCAAACGAGTCATGAAGACATTTTTATTGACTTCTTCCTCAAGTGGATCAGTAACAATTTGGCGTTCTTGCAATGGATATTGATCAGCACTCGGATTCGCACGGGTTAATGTATATTTCATCCCGAGTTACTCCTGTTCAAATGACGTTTTAGTCGCTGAAATAGATTTCATACGACCTGAGGATTGAGCTGGAATATGACCCGTAGGATCCATAACCAACTCCTCAATAGAGTTGAAGCGGGTAATATCAGCAATATTCATATGTGCAGAACCCACTTTAGGTTTAATTCCTGCTGACTTACGGCGATCCGCAGGAGCCCAGTTTAATGCACCTACAGCAAATGCATAAACCAAAGCAATCAACAAATCGACAACGAAAATCACGACGGTAGTAAAACCAAGCCAACCCACTTCACGAACTGAGGTTGCCCATGCGTATAGATAGAGCGCTTCAAGGTCAAAAACAACGAAGAAAATTGCAACCAGATAGAACTTTGCTGACAAGCGGATACGTGCACCACCTGCGCTGACGACACCTGACTCAAATTGCTCTTGCTTCGCGCGCCCCCACGATTTACCCCCTAGGAGCAAGGGAACGGTAAGCATAAAAACGCACAGAAATGTAACACCGATCACGAAGG
Source organism: Acinetobacter sp. S40 (assembly GCF_016624705.1). NCBI lineage: Bacteria > Pseudomonadati > Pseudomonadota > Gammaproteobacteria > Moraxellales > Moraxellaceae > Acinetobacter > Acinetobacter sp. S40. The sequence goes on along the minus strand of NZ_JACVTU010000008.1, from coordinate 45,190 downwards.
CAATAATTGCCCAATCGTATGGAGTAATGGCACTCATGCGGGGATAACTCCTGGCAGGCCTATTATTTAACAAAGAATGTATGTATTGGCCTTCAAATACACCAAACATAAAATTAATCCCGCCAATTGTACCTGATTTCTAATTTCTGTTGCTAGTTGAAGCACCTTAGTCTTTAGGATGATTTTTTGGACAATTTTAGAAAACATATGGCTTGAACGCCAAATCCACTGGTAGTTATCGGTTTATCAAATCAATTCTCACATTATGATTATTTTTTTCATTTTCTTACATTTTAACCAATATTTCGGACATTTTTGTCCTTATTTAAATTTTGCTCTTTCCAAATCAACGTACAATGTATTTTTCCGGATTATTTTACTATTTTTTTAAAAAATATTATCTCGTTATTCCTGACTGCACAAAACCACATCAGAATCGAGTTTTGTCGAAAATTAAAGCATTAAAAAAGACTATCTCCAACGTAAAAGAGCATGCTATTTTGAGAATAGATCAGAGATTCCCCGTGTATTCTTTTTCTTCCGATTCAAAGAGAAATCGCTATAAAGAATAAAAATATTCGGGATCATCCGATTTATGAGCAAAGGAATACACGACAAGCAGAATCAATTTTATAAATCGTTGCAATTCAGCTACATGCTTTAATTAACTTTATACACATCTGTTTTGAAGCGATGTGTATGCTAAAACAAAGAATAAGGAGTAAAATCAATGAGTCTGCAATACACCCACAAACCTAATTATTTTCTTTATGCTCAATTGCTTATTCGTCACATTCAAGAATATGTCCAGAAGCACCCCGATGCAGACAATGCCATTTTTGATTTACGTGATATTTATGATTTGTTTCGTCAGGACTTTGCATCAACCACGACGAATCTAGAGGGTATTCTCAATATCACTGATGAATATCGTGTGGAAACCATTAATGGCGACCAAAAAATCATTAGTGGATATAAAATTGATGTTGAAAATAATTTTCTTCTCATTGATTTCAATCAAGATGCTTTGATTAGTTTACGTGAAGGCAAATCATTGATCGTTCCCGATGCTACACTACAAGAATAAATATCGTACAAAAAGAAAGCACTCTATTGAGTGCTTTCTTTTTGTTTCTGCTGATTTTTTTGTTTAAGTTTTTGATTAAAGCGCTTTGCTGGCCACAACATAATAAACCGAGCGCCCCCTAGATCAGGACTCTCATCCACAGTAATTGTGCCACCAAACCAGTACGCAATTCGGCTGACGATGGATAACCCCAAACCATAACCACCCGATGCACGGGTTCGACTGTCATCTAGACGGGCAAATGCCTCAAAAACACGTTTACGATCTTCTTCGGGGATGCCAGGGCCATCATCTTCCACGCAGACAAAAGCATTGCCATCCGCCTTTATGCCACCACTCATACGCACTTTATGATCACAATGGCGCACTGCATTTCCTACCAGATTTTGCACGACACGATGTAAATAACGACGTTCTGCATCTGCAATGACATAATTTGGTGGCGGTATAAGTTCAATTTCTTTCTGAGTTTTTAACGCTTCTGTTTCAACTGCAACTTGATCCAACACATCCAGTAAGGCAATTTCTTCAAAATCCAGTGATGGAGTGCCCTGCTCTAATTTGGCATAAGTCATGATCTCATCAATCAAGGTATTTAGTGCTTCAATATCTTTATCGATCATTTCCATTTGCTGAATCCGATAATTGTAATCATCTTCTTCAGCCAACATTTCCATACCAAAACGAATTCGGGCTACAGGAGTTCTCAACTCATGGGATACGGCTCGCATCAATTCACGCTGCGCTTCTATAAGCCGCTGAATATGATCAGACATATTATTATAACTGGATGCAAGATTTGCCATTTCATCACTACCTTCAATCGGCACTCGTAATGACAAATCACCCGACTTCATACGATTCAATGCATAACGTACTTGCCGAATTTTTCGCTCCAAAGGCAAAATCAGTCCATAGACTCCCAGACTCAACAGAAACAAGCTAAATAATGTAATACCTGCTGATAACTGAAACGGCATCCAATTAAACATGGGCACTGGCCCTAAAACCAGAACCTCAGTCGGATTATTTGGCATTGGAGAAACAATTGAAATCGTGGTTCCACGTACAGTTGCACTGTCTTTATACAACATCACACTTTGATCCTGACGCAAACGACCAATTTGCTCAGAATCCAGTTGAATATCTTTGACATTTTGAATCGAAAGTGGGTAAGAAAAGTGTTTTTGAATACGGCTGATATATTCTTTTTCTTGTCCCGGATAATAAATCAGGTAATCCAAAATAAAAATAGGTAGCGCTTTCATTTGGCGCTCACCTATTTTATCGACTTTGACATAAAGAAAATGCTTATTATCTTCAGGCAAGCCGATTATCACGTAGGCAATGCTATTCTCAGCATCGTAACGGACGATAGATTTTTGTTCTTCAATACGTTTTTTTTCAGTTCTGGAAAGCTCGATTTTATTTGAGTCGACGTAATAAATAGGCAACTCAAGTAAATCAGAAGCATCTGAAATCCAGTCCAGTCTTTGTTGCTCTCCCGGTTGCCGAGCTACTCCCTCACTAATGACATATGAAATACCATCCGTCAGGGACTCACGATATTCCTGAGCACGCTGGTAATTGATGATCTGAACCAACAGGTAGCCAAACAAAGCCACCAGCATGACCAAGACCACCAAACCCGCATAAATGCGTAAGAAGATACTGTGTTTAAACACTCAATCAACCTTATAGGGAGATGTTTAACAAACAATGGATGCGTAAATTACATACCATTGGTTTCTTTTACAAACAGATAACCTTTACTACGCACAGTTTTAATACGTTTCGGGTTTTCTGGATCATCGCCAATTTTTGGACGAATACGTGAAATACGTACGTCAATTGAACGGTCTTGACCATCATATTCAATACCACGCAGACGTTCAAAAATATCTTCACGTGACAAGATACGACCTGCATTAGAGGCTAATAGCCATAATAAGTCGTATTCAGCGCTCGTGAAATCTACCAGATCACCATTTAAAGTCACTGAACGACCACCATTATCGATGACCAAATCATCAAATTCGATACGCTGTGCTACTTCATCTTCAACAGTTTTATCGGTACGACGTAATAAAGCACGAATACGCGCTAATAAAACACGTGGTTGCACAGGTTTAGCCACATAGTCATCTGCACCCATTTCCAGACCTAAAACCTGATCCATATCTTCGGTACGTGCAGTTAACATTAGAATAGGCTGATGATAATGAGGACGAACTTCACGACAAACGGTTAAACCATCTGCACCAGGTAACATCACATCAAGTACCACTAGATCGGGTTGCTCACTGATAATACGGCGGATTGCACGATTACCATCTGTTTCAACCCCAACCTCCAATCCATTACGAATTAGATATTCCTGTGTTAAACGTGCAAGACGTTCATCATCTTCAACAATAAGGATCTTGGGTAACTTTTCTTCTTGGCTCATACAATTGCCCCTGTAATATGTTTAAGTGTATCTGTTTAAAATCCGACAGATAGACATGCTTCATAGAATGCAATATACACACGTTTACATTGTAAACAAGTCCTCGTTCACCAAACTGATACACGCCAGTTGTATTTTGTTGCAAATTTATTAGCTCTTGAATTTCCAGTAATTTTATTTTTTTGCTTTAAAAATTACCATTTATCTTAATCCTTTAAATAGTACGCATAAATATTAAACAAATTATTTCCATGGGGTCACTTTAGGCATCTAAATGTTTGTTTTTTGAGTTATCCACATAGTTATCTATACGTAATTTTTCAGGACTTTGCTAAGCTATGCATCGCAGAATCAGACAGATAATGAATGAATAAAAAATTAATAAAATGTCAAGATTGATATCAGGTTAAAATTACCGTATCTTGTGTTTAAAACAAACATTAACCACTAAGTCTTGTGTTTATTCCTCAAATATCGAGCCACCATTTTCGCCCGATTCAAACGGTCCAATGAACATAACTATAGATGACAATGGAGCTATGCTGACATGAGCGTAATCACTTCAACTCCTGGCCAACTTCAGGTGATTAAACGCACTGGGGAAGTTGCTGTATTTGATGCAGAGAAAATTTCCGTTGCGATTGGTAAAGCATTTTTGGCGGTCGAGGGTCAACAGGGCGCGGATTCAAGTCGTATCCACGATCGTATTACTCAACTTACAGAAATGGTCATGAATACTTTTAACCGCCGTTTACCTTCAGGCGGTACGATTCATATTGAAGAAATTCAGGATCAGGTCGAACTTGCGCTAATGCGTACTGGTGAGCAAAAAGTTGCTCGTGCTTATGTCATCTATCGTGAGCAACGTGCTAATGCTCGGCAGCAAGCAGGTGCCAATCACCACCCGACGTTACAGATTACAGATGCCAATGGCCAACTTCAGCCTTTGGATCTGGATGCCCTTTCAGCAGAAGTTGAAAAAGCTGCTGAAGGTTTGGAGGGTATCGATGTTCAAGCCATTGTCGATGAAACCATCAAGAACCTGTATAACGGCGTAAAAGCCAGTGATATCGCCACCACCATGATGATGGCAACGCGTACCCGTATTGAACATGAGCCGAATTACACTTATGTGACTGCACGTTTATTGCGTAATGAACTGGTAGCCAAAGGTCTTGAGTTTTTAGGTCTATCTGAAGATACACTGGAAAGTGATGCGCTTGAAACTTTCTTGAAAAAAGGCGTCGATCTTGAGTTACTAGATCCAGAATTATTAAATTTTGATTTAGTCAAACTTGCCGCAGCAATTAAACCAGAACGCTCAAATCAGTTTACTTACTTAGGTTTACAAACGTTATATGACCGTTACTTCATTCACTCAGATGGTATCCGCTACGAACTTCCACAATTGTTCTTTATGCGTGTTTCCATGGGTCTGTCACTGAATGAAGCAAATCGTGAAGAACGTGCAATCGAGTTTTATGACTTATTGTCTAGTTTCGATTATATGGCTTCTACGCCGACCCTATTTAACTCAGGGACTTTACGCCCGCAGTTATCTAGTTGCTATCTAACCACAATTGGCGATGACCTATATAACATTTATGGTGCAATGCGTGACAACGCAATGCTATCAAAATGGGCTGGTGGTTTGGGGAATGACTGGACACCAGTTCGTGCCCTTAATTCGTACATTAAAGGGACCAATGGTAAATCGCAAGGCGTAGTTCCATTCCTGAAAGTGGCCAATGATACAGCTGTTGCAGTCAATCAGGGTGGTAAACGCAAAGGTGCAGTGTGTGCCTATCTTGAAACTTGGCATTTGGATATCGAAGAGTTTTTAGAGCTGCGTAAAAACACAGGTGATGATCGCCGTCGTACCCATGACATGAATACAGCTAACTGGGTGCCTGACTTATTTATGCAACGTGTCTTTGAAGATGGTGAATGGACATTGTTCACTCCTTCTGAAGTTCCTGATCTTCATGATTTAACAGGTCAGGAATTTGCAGAACGTTATGCACATTATGAAGCGATTGCTAAAGAGCAAAACTTCTTACATAAGAAAGTTCGCGCTCAGGACTTATGGCGCAAAATGCTGTCCATGCTGTTTGAAACAGGTCATCCATGGATTACGTTCAAAGACGTGTGTAACCTGCGCTCACCACAACAGCATGTCGGTGTAGTTCACTCATCGAACCTGTGTACCGAAATTACGCTGAATACTAATCAGGATGAAATCGCAGTATGTAACTTAGGTTCAATCAATCTTGTGCAACATGTACAAGGGGGTGCATTGGATCGTGAGAAACTGGCACGTACCATTAAAACAGCAGTACGTATGCTCGATAACGTCATCGACATTAACTACTATGCTGTGCCACAAGCAAAAAATTCAAACCTGAAACACCGCCCTGTCGGTATGGGAATTATGGGTTTTCAGGATGCCCTGTATGAATTAAACATGGCTTATGGTTCTGATGAAGCAGTTAATTTTGCGGATGAATCAATGGAAGTCATCAGCTACTATGCAATTCAAACATCAAGTGAACTTGCTGTGGAACGCGGTGTTTATTCAACATTTGAGGGCTCACTTTGGGATCAAGGTATTTTGCCAATCGATTCTCTGGATATTGTGGCTAAAACTCGTCCTGAACGCATGTTTGAAGTGGATCGTACTCAACGTCTGGACTGGGACACATTACGTGCCAAAGTTAAAAAAGATGGTATGCGTAACTCAAATGTGATGGCAATTGCACCGACTGCAACGATTTCCAATATTTGTGGCGTGTCTCAATCGATTGAGCCGACATTCCAGAATTTGTATGTCAAATCAAACCTGTCTGGTGAATTCACAGTGATCAACCCTTACCTTGTTCGTGCTCTGAAAGAGCGTGGTCTTTGGGATAGCGTGATGGTCAATGACTTAAAACATTTTGAAGGTTCGGTACAGAAGATTTCACGTATTCCTGAGGAATTAAAAGCCATTTTTGCAACTGCATTTGAAGTTGAGCCACGCTGGATCGTAGATGCTGCCTCACGTCGTCAAAAATGGATCGATCAAGCACAGTCATTGAACCTGTATATTGCAGGTGCAAATGGTAAGAAGCTGGACATCACGTATAAAATGGCTTGGTTACGTGGTTTAAAAACAACCTATTACCTTCGAGCTTTAGGTGCAACTTCTGCTGAGAAATCAACCATTAATACAGGTGCATTGAATGCAGTTAAAGCCACAACTGTTGCAGCACCTGCTGCGGCAGTCGCTCAGGAAATAAAACCAGAAGCAACTGAAGACGGTTTTACCCAAGCAGCCCCTGTTCCAATGGCTTGTTCAATCGATAATCCTGATTGTGAAGCTTGTCAGTAATTAAAGTATAAAAAAAAGCCCTCTAGCGTCCGTCAAAACTAACTAGAAGGCTTTTCAATCTCGAAGTGATACCAAGATGGTCACAACGGGGCTGGCATAAGATAATGCGTTAAAGATTCTACCATTGAATTTATTAACGAGCCAGTAAGAGTCATCTTGATTTGTATCAGGAGATAATAAATGGCGAATAAAGTCGCAAGAAGTGCTGTGACTGGACAATATGTAACTTTGGAATATGCAGAAAAGCACCCAAAAACTACAGTTGTTGAGAAAGTTAAGCCTACCACGAAATCATCTAAAAAATAATTTCGTAAATGTGGATCTTAATTTCGGTTAAGATTCACGATTAAATACAAAAGGTATACGATCATGTTACATCTCAGTCATAACTATACACTTGGTTTAGCTGTACTGGTCTTTGCTTTTGTTTTTTTCTACGCGCCTATGGTTTACGCTTTTTTTAAAATTCGTAAGCAACAGCGTAATCAAAATAAGTAGTGGGGATATAGGTTCTATCGAATAACTTTAGAACATCTATCGACAAAACTTAATTTTGCTTACACAGAATAAGCGTATAGTAATGGCATCTTCGTAGAAAGATGTCGATAACGATATTAACAACGAAGAGAGAATTTGATTATGTCTATCCTGAGTTGGGACGATTTCGAAGATGATTCGCAAAAACCGGCTGCACCTGAACACAAGTCTGCGCCCATCGAACCGCAAAAAGCGCCTGCTACGCCGTTGGTATCTGATGCAGAGCCATCATCGCCGCGTGTGGCAAATGTACAATCCACTGGAACCTCTACCAGTCGACCAACAGATTCAACCGATTCGGTGGCTCGAGCATCTGAATCCTTAAAAAATCTGGATATTAGCGCAGGTTTGCAAGAGATTGAAACAGGGGCCAATCGAGTACAAGTTGATGATAAAGCCATGATCAACTGTCGTGCTGACTTAAACCAGTTAGTTCCTTTCAAATATGAATGGGCTTGGCAAAAGTATCTAGATGGCTGTGCCAATCACTGGATGCCGCAAGAAGTTAATATGAACCATGATATTGCATTATGGAAATCTGAAAATGGCTTGACGGAAGATGAACGCATTATTGTTAAACGTAATCTTGGCTTCTTCTCTACAGCAGATTCACTTGTGGCAAATAATCTGGTTTTGGCGATTTATCGTCTGATCACTAACCCTGAATGCCGCCAGTATATTCTACGTCAGGCTTTTGAAGAAGCGATCCATACACATGCCTATCAATATTGTATTGAATCTTTAGGTATGGATGAAGGCGAAATCTTCAATATGTATCATGAAATTCCAAGTGTTGCCCGTAAAGCAGCATGGGGCTTAAAATATACGCAATCTTTGAGTGATCCGAAATTTGAAACAGGGACACCTGAAACCGATCAGCAGTTATTGCGCAATTTGATTGCATTTTATTGCGTACTTGAAGGGATCTTTTTCTATTGCGGCTTTACTCAGATTTTGAGTATGGGTCGTCGTAATAAAATGAATGGTGTATCTGAGCAGTTCCAGTACATCTTGCGTGATGAATCAATGCATGTGAATTTTGGGATCGACATGATTAACCAGATCAAGATCGAAAACCCGCATTTGTGGACAACCGAATTCCAGCAGGAAGTGATTCAGATGATTCTGGAAGGCACTTTGCTTGAAATCGAATATGCTCGTGACACCATGCCACGTGGTGTATTGGGAATGAACGCGGCAATGATGGAAGAATATTTAAAATTTATTTGTAACCGTCGTTTGGCACAACTTGGCTTAGCAGAACAATATCCAGGTGTAACTAACCCATTCCAATGGATGTCTGAGATGATGGATTTGCGTAAAGAGAAGAATTTCTTTGAAACGCGCGTAACAGACTATCAGACTGGCGGTGCATTAAGCTGGTAATTTTATCGTCCCGTGATAACCCAATTATTATCTAAATAAAAAAGAACTGTCTTATTTGACAGTTCTTTTTTATATTTCATGCATCTCAAAAATTAGATCAAATCAAATAGAAAAATCACACAAATGAATATCTGAAATCTAACATAAATAGTTTGATAAACTTTGCATACGATAAATGGATTTAATGAAAAAAGAGTGTCTTTTGCAAGTGACTAACTCCCTTTTACTCTCAAGCAATATAGTAAAATCAACCTGTTAATCTCATCAAAAAAAGAAACGTAAATAAATTATTCCTACTCTAAGAGATGGTTTTTGGAAATGACGAACATTTTTACATTCATTTATCTGTTAATAAGGAACATTTTAGACCATCTGTTCAATAAAACAGCATGAAAATTCAAGTGAATTTTTGTTGATTAAATTTTAAAACATGGTTAGATTTTTGAGATTCATTGTTGGTAAACAATGATGGGACAATTTTTTAAATTTATGTGGTCAAGTCAAATGAAAATTCAGGGACTGAAACAATTCAGCATTGCAAGTATTGTTATTGCACTATCCAGTTTTAATTTAAGTCATGCAGATGATGCCTTTAGTCCTCAAAGCAAATATTTGTTTGGTGACTGGAATGGTAAACGCACAGAGTTAGCCAGTCAGGGCGCAAATTTTGACGCCAATCTTTATGTCGATACAGACTATCTGGCTGATGGTGGCTACAAACCAAGAGATGGTGCAACTTTTGCCAGTCAACTTTGGTTAGGCAGTAGTCTTGATCTGGAAAAACTGTTGGGTTGGAGTGGTGTTTCAGTACGTGCCATTGTTACTGCTCGTCAGGGTCAAAGTACGAGCGCAGAAAATATTTCATACCCAGGTGCGCCGCAAATGGCCAATACTCAAGCGACTTGGGGGCGTGGCAATGTTGACTCACGTCTTACCCAGCTTTCGATTGAGAAAATTTTTGCAGATACAGGCTGGAGCGTTCGTGTAGGCCGTATGGGTATGGGATCATATTTTAACGTCATGGGCTGTGACTTCCAGAGCACGTCATTTTGTACCGCACAAAACGGTAAATGGATGGGGAACGTCTGGTACAACGAACCTGTAGCGCAATGGGCGGGTATTGTTAAATACAGATTTACGCCTGAACTTTCTGCACAAGTGGGTGCATTTGAGTTTAATCCAACCAATATCAAGGAAAATCAGGGTTGGAATTTAAAATCTGAAGAAGCTGAAGGTGTTACGGTTCCTGTTGAATTACATTACCAACCTAAACAAGGGATTAACCAGTTACCGGGAAGCTATCGTCTAGGTGTGTTTTACAACAATGCAGATAAAACACAAAACAAAGATGTGCTGACTGGCGAGCAAAAAGATCGCGCCTATGCAGGTTGGCTGACCGTAGATCAACAATTAAGTTCTATCGATGGTAGCAAACGTGGTCTATATGGATTTAGCAATATTTCTTTCCACGACAAAACCGTCAATAAAATCGATAATACCCAGCAAATTGGAATTCGCTATTTAGGTCTACTAGATGAGCACCCCAATGATATCTTGGGTTTGGGTGTTAACCGAATTCATGTTAATGACCGTTATCGCAAAGGGATTTACAATAAAGGTGCGATTAATGAAGATGCTGAATACAATATTGAGCTCAACTATTCCCACTACGTCACGCCATGGTTGATGTTACGTCCTGTAGTTCAATATGTTATTCAACCTGGTGCAACCGATAAGGTAGATAATGCATTGGTACTGGGTTTGACAACCAAAGTCATTTTTTAAAACCAGTTCAATGCTTAAAATGCTGTGAGTTTAAAACTGACAGCATTTTTATTTGATTGGTTCGTCATTTTTAAATGAATCACTAAAATTAACATCGCCTTACTTTTTTATTGGATTAATCTCTGCCAAGATAAAAATACAATAAAAGCAAAATAAAGAGGTAATGCCGATGATTTCAAGAAACCTCCCTCTCACCGATCTCCATCGACATCTGGATGGTAATATTCGCGTACAAACCATTCTGGATTTGGGTCAGCAATATCACGTTAATCTGCCTGCACAAACTGTGGAAGAATTGCGCCCACATGTACAAGTCATGGACAATCAACCTGATTTACTCAGTTTTTTAGCCAAACTAGATTGGGGGGTAAAAGTTTTGGCAAGTCTGGAGGCCTGCCATCGTATCGCTTATGAAAATATTGAAGATGCCAAACAACATGGTCTGGATTATGTCGAGCTACGTTTTTCTCCGGGCTATATGGGAATGACACATCAACTGCCTTTAGCTGGTGTTGTTGAAGCGGTGATTGATGGGGTACAGCAAGGTTGCCGTGATTTAGGAATTAAAGCCAATTTGATTGGTATTATGAGTCGCACTTTTGGACAAATAGCCTGTCAAGCTGAACTTAATGCCTTACTGACACATAAAACTCATATCACCGCACTGGATTTAGCAGGCGATGAGTTGGGGTTTCCCGGAACTCTTTTTCTAGATCAATTTAAACAGGCCCGAAATGCAGGCTGGCGTATTACCGTACATGCAGGTGAAGCAGCAGGGCCAGAAAGTATTTGGCAAGCCATACAGGAACTTGGTGCAGAACGAATCGGTCATGGAGTGAAAGCTATTCAAGATCTGAAACTTATGGATTATCTAGCTCAACATGAAATTGGGATTGAGTCGTGTATCACGTCAAATCTACAAACCAGTACCGTCAGTGCGATAGAACGACACCCGATTAAAGACTTTTTGCAACATGGCATTCTAGCAACGATCAATACCGATGACCCTGCAGTAGAAGGAATTGAGATTCAGCATGAATATCAGGTGGCGGCACCGCAGGCAGGCTTAACACAAGAGCAGATCCGAACCGCTCAGGAAAATGGCCTCAAAGTGGCTTTTTTATCGGAACAGGAAAAGCAATTATTAAAAAATCAGGCTTTGGCTCGTCAACATGAAATCGTATGATTTTGAAGACTTAAACAGATATCGTTTAAATGGCTATAAAAATGGCCATTTATTATGGTTTAATCAATCAATGCTTGTTTTTTCTGATGTAAATTCTCAATATGAACACGATTGGTTTTCCAGGATGGATCAAGTATTTCTTTTTCAATGCGATATTTAATGCGTTTTTGCTTCATAGCAGGAATAACATCTTGATTAAATTTTTTCACATGTGTAATCCAGTCTTTACCTTGACAAACATGTTCTGGCATGGCGGTTTTAAACTCACTACGTGATGTAAATACAATCACTGAGTGTAAATATTCAGGAGTAACCACATCTCCAAGAATTTGCTCCAATGCCTTTACATGCTTAAAGTTTTGATGAATTGGATTTTGAAATCGATAACTTTTCTTATAAATTTTTTGTGTCCATTGTTTCTGATTAATACTGCCAAAAATCCAGCCTGTATAGTTTTTAGTTTCGATAATAAAAATCCCATAGGGACTAATCAAAATATGATCAATTTGTGTTGTCCCGTTTTGCTCATCAGGAATTGTACAATTATTTAGCATAATATATTCTTCACCCAGATAACGCTTGGCATGATCGATGACCATACTCTCTCCCATTTTCCCCTTAAAAGTGGGTGAAGATAAATAGGCCAAAAGACCCATAATGACAATAAAAAACACAATATATAAAAACATGGAATTATCCTTATATTTTATAGGTTTAGAATATGAATCACACTTAAATATTATTCATTTCTAAGTCCAATAAAATTTCTTTTTTATCTAATCCACCTGCAAATCCAACCAATGCTCCCGCCGCTCCAATTACACGATGACAGGGCGCAATGATCGAAATAGGGTTTTTCCATTTGCGGCACCTACGGCGCGCACCGCTTTTTCATTTCCTATTTGCTGGGCAATTTGTTTATAGCTTCGTGTTTCACCATAAGGAATGCTTAATAATGCAGCCCAGACTTGTTTCTGAAAATCAGTTCCCTCAAAATCAAGCGGAATATCAAATACTTTACGATGACCTGAAAAATATTCAATCAGCTGTTTTTGAGTATTTAATAAAATTGGATGAGAGACATCTTCAGTCAGTTCAGCTAGACGTACTCTTTTTGGATTTTCATTATCCCAAAGAATGGCAACCAAAGCCTGTTCATTCGCCACTAATTTCAGCTGCCCTACAGGTGAAGACATATAAAGATACGATAATTGCATATGAACTGCCTTTAAGTAGGAGATGACAATTTCATCAATACAAGACCTGAAACAATTAAAATCGCAGCCGTCATTCGCATTGCGCCCATAGGTTCATGCAAAATCAGAATACCAACGATAAAAGATCCAATTGCGCCAATTCCAGTCCAGACTGTATAAGCCGTGCCGAGTGGCAAGCTCCGCATTGAAATTGATAATAATATGACACTCAAAACCATAAATATAACGGTAATGATACTTGGCACCAAACGGGTAAAACCTTCTGACATTTTCATTGAATATGCCCAAATGACTTCAAAAAGTCCCGCCAGAATTAAGATTGCCCAAGCCATTTTATTCTCCATGATCAGGCGTCAGGTCGGCCTGACATTTTTTCCCTCATATGGGGGAGGTCGTTCCTCCTAGACAGTGATTATAATCAATTTATGTGACATGACCAATTCGAGTCGGTTAAATTTCTAAGACTCACGCCAGATCATTTGGTCAACTCGCATCAATTCACATGCCCCGTCACCTGTATCTTCACGTGATAAAGAACTTCGCCAACGCCAACCATCACTGGATTGAATTTCAATTAATGTGCCTTTGAAGAAAATTAAATCATCTTTTTTTATTTGTTGTATTTGTTTAGCAATCTCTGGAGTGGCTGGAACCAGATGCATATTGGCACTATGTTTATTGATTTCACTCAGCGAAATGGGAGGAACCGAGGTAATACGCCAGTGGTACCAGCGGTTGGCTTGTGAGATATCAATCTGTTTATAAATACTCGGGTTAGCCATCTCCCCCCATCCTACCGCAATATCTGTAGGTGAAAATTGGGCTTCCCTCCCTGTATGATAGTCTTCACGTGACAAAATCCTAAACGTACCTTCATAAGGCTGTAATTCCTGAATATGGATTTGACTATTTGAACTAAAATTTTCGACATTTGGAGTAGGTTTAATCCAATTTATCCACACTCCCCATCCCACGGCTATAATCAACACAAAATACAACCATTTACGCATCGTACATTCTCAATATTGTTATGGTTTTAAGGCTAATTTATTCAAAATAAGAATGTTAAACACTCTTAGATAAATTAAAAATATCACCAACATCGCCATGATTAAATCAATGCTGGCTTTCCCAGTGAATTGAATTAGCAATCCAGTAACAACCAATCCAGTCGCAACGGTTACATCAATATTCTGTACCAGATGACTCCAATGCAAAGGCCGATTTCTTATATAATCTTTGGCAATTAAATAACGTGATAAAATGGAAGCCGTCAGGATAATAACTCCTTGTAAAATCATGAAACTGGCTAAAGGCACGTGGGGATTATAATAACAATGTACAAGATCAACCAATAAACAGGTTGCAGCCAACAGTTCAAACCAAGCCAAGGCATGAATTAGTTTATTTCTGAGCAACGGCTCTATCGCAATAGCATTGTTAGCAACTAAATAAATGAGTGCATCCATTAAAACCAAGAGACTAATTGCAACTAAACTCAATGACGATGCCAAAATCGCCATACACAACGTCACCAGACACAACACAATATAAATGGAAGATAACCATGAAAGAATTTGTGTCGTTTTAATCACAGGTTTCAATGTTGTGGTAACTGGAACAAAGTTAGATAAGGTTTGTTGGTAATCTAAGTGTTCCAATTGTTGTTTTAATAAATCCGTAACACGCTCAACGTCACCATCATGAAAAATTGCCATATGCTGAGTTTGATGATCCATCTCAATATATTTAACCTGATGGCATTGTACTAAAGCTTTGCGCATTTCACGTTCATGCAGCATATCCAGTTTGGGAATATAGTAATAACTGACCCATTCCGACTGGATATTATCTTGTTCTGAAAAATCATATTCATCATCTGTAAATAAATCGACGTCTGCGTGTAACTCCCTTTGAGATTGAAAAAAAGCATTAGAAAGCAGAAAGCGTTGGTACTGTTGTTTTAGGCTCATTGACGCACCAGATCAGATGCAAAAAGAATGTCATCAGGTTAGTTATGATGACATTCTATACAGCTTTATTTTGATGAATCAATTAAAACTTGAAACTAATCCCTGCGCCATAGCGCCAACCCGATTCTGAATTCGTTGCGACTTGATGACTGGTTTGGCGATCACCTTTTTCATGCCGATAAGCAATATCAATGAATGGCATCACTTTTTTACTGATTTCATAACGAGTTTGAATACCCGTTTGTAAGGATGTTAATCCCGCTTTTTGAGCATAATCTGATTCATCCCGAATCAGAATGTCTGCTTTGATATAAGGTTGAGTAATTAACTTTTGCGTAAGCAGAATATCACGCTCAGTTTCTAGACTTAAACTTATATGTTGATCTTGTCCTATATAAAGATAGGCATCGGTTTCAAAGAAATACGGAGCTAATCCATGTAAACCAAATGCAGCATCAATCGCCTCCTGACGATACACATCAACGGCTTTATTACGATAACGTAATCCTGCTTGAACATCCCAAAACTCAGCAATATTTCGGCTATATAAAGCTGAAATAGCATAATCGGCTTTCTCACTTTCTGACTTTTCACTATGAGCTTTAATGAAAAGCTTATTTTCATCTGTACCCACCCACGTTTCCAGCTCAGTAGTAAACTCACCCTGCCCGTGCTTATCCACTCGCCACTGATGATCCAGTTTAGTTGCCTGATAAAGTTGCCCGCCATGTTCCCGACGATGATCATGATCTGAATGATCGTCAGAAAATACATTTGAGTGCATTTTATCTACTGTCGTTACAATCTTCTTTTCAGGTATTGGTATTTTAGAATGATCTTGAACATCTGACATAGCCATGTCAGGCATCATCATGTCATCTCCTTCATGAGCAAAAGTCCATGAACTCATCATAAATCCCGTTGAGAATATCAATGCAGTCATCAATTTAGTGGTGTGCATGTTGACCTCCTTGAACGGGTTTTACGGTATTTGCGGATGAAATATCAGGTAATTCATCTTTATCGACTTTAGCCACGATCAATTTATTCATCATGCCTGCCGACATGTGGTACAACAAATGACAATGAATCGCCCATTCGCCGAGTTCATCTGCGGTCAAAAGTACGCTCACAGTTTTACCCGGTGGCACAATAATGGTGTGTTTATTCGGAAGATTCTGTGAAGATTGGCCATTTTCCAGTTGTACAAACATTCCATGCAAATGCATCGGGTGCGCCATCATGCTGTCATTAATAAATTTAAGACGAATACGTTCTCCATATTTGACTACCAAAGGCGTGGCCTCATTATATTTTTTACCATTCATCGTCCAAATATAACGTTCCATATTTCCGCCTAAACGGATCACTAATTCTTTTGTTGGCTGACGAGTATCTGGTTGAGGCGCCAAAGATTGCAAATCCTGATATTGCAATGCTTTTAAACCTATAGGCGTTGAAGCGTTTGCCCAACCTTGTACCGTTTGCGTTGACTGGGGTATAGATGACTGATTCGATGTCTCATGCTGCATCATTCCCTGATGATTCATTTGATCATGCGATATGCCATGTCCCATCTGCTGATGCGACATGACATCATCATGCAGATGTTCTGGCATTTCAGACATCGATGAAGAGGGTGCAGATGTATGTTGCATTTTCTCTGGCATATGCATCGGCATAGAAGAATGATCTGAAAGTTTTGAATTTTCAGACATGTTGGCATGTCCCATGTCTTGCATGCTAAGTAATGCGCGTGGTCGTGCAACTGGAATGGCAATGTGCTGAGGTGCAGGCGTAGCCCCATTTTGCAGACTTGCCAATGCAAAACCGCTACGATCAATCGATTCAGCCTGTATCTGATAATGTGGGGCCGTCGGCTCAACGATCACATCATAAGTTTCAGCCGTACCAATCCGAAATTCATCGACCGCAACAGGTTTCACAGGCTGGCCATCTGCACTCACGACCATCATTTTCAAATTGGGAATGCGTACATCAAAAAATGACATGGCAGATGCGTTAATAAAACGTAATCGGACTTTTTCACCCGATGTAAATGCTCCACTCCAGTTCTGGTCAGGGGTCTTGCCGTTGACCAAAAAAGTATAGCCTGTGACATCAGATAAATCGGTTTTAAGCATCCGCATCTGATTCCACATTTTGCGATCTTGCCAGGTGGCTTTCAGACCGTGATGTTTGAACTGCTGAAAGACATCGCCTAATGTTTCACGCTGATTTTGATAATATTCGGCCGACTTTTTCAGATTTTTCATGAGTGTTTCACTCGATGAATCATGAAAATCCGACAACATCACCACATAATCACGCTCAGTCTGTTCTTGCGCTGTAAGTGGTTGCTTATTCTTTGGATAAACAATAAAGGCCCCATATAAGCCATCTTGCTCTTGTCCCTTACTATGCGCGTGATACCAATACGTCCCGTTTTGACGCACTTTAAACTGGTATTCAAATGAACCATCAGGTTTAATTCCCTGAAACCCATTAAACCCAGGTACACCATCCATAATGCCGGGTAGTAATAAACCATGCCAATGAATCGAAGAATCCTGATGCTTCAGGCTATTATGAACATGAATAACCGCTTCTTCTCCTTCTTCAAATTCAAGCTTGGGTGCTGGAAACTGACCATTCACCGTAATTCGCTGAACTGATTTGCCTGTGACATTGACTGTTTGTTGTGCAATATCCAAATAATATTCCTTCACCGCAGCCAGACAGAACGGAGAAACAGTAAAACACAGTCCTGTAAAAAGAACATTTCTTAATAAAATAGACATGACTAACCTCAAAATTTAAAACGTGATGTTTAGCTTGATTTTGAGATTAGACTTTTGGCGGCCTGAGAATTTCGTGCCAAAAACCAGCAAGATGCTGAACCTTATAATCAGGATGGGATGCTATGTTTGCAGCAAATACAACTGGTTGGGGTAATGCCGGACTCACATTCTCAACATAACTATTTAAATTTTGACAATGCAACTGATGACAGTCCTGACAGGATTGTAAGATCGCAGAGGAATGTAATGACGTCTTCTGGTGACAATGCACCATGCTTTCATTTGTTTTTTTTAAATCATTCTGTACTGTTGCATGTTGCATATTTCTGGAATGACATGGCGATATATTTGAAGCATGCTGCATTGTATGAACCGCATTTTGCATCATTCCTGCATGCATATTTTTGACAGAAGCAACAGCCACACCACTCCAGCTCATGATAAAAACCATAAGCAACACAAACCATGTTTGCCTGCGCTGAAGTTGATACAACCCTAAAATCCCCTCAAGTACATCTTTCATACCATTAAGCGGAATAGCATACCCAAGTTTATGTATAGATACAAATACGCGCAATTTTTCCTAAAGAAATCATTATTCCTTTTTCTATTTATTTCTGATCAGTTTCTACTTTTTAAACAAAACTCGTGAGATGTATCACAGACTAAAAGTAAAACAAAATAAACGACTTAAAATGCATAAAAAGAAATCGAATTGATTTCTTTTTATGCAAATTTCATGGATTTTTTAAACGATTGATATTATTTTGATTATTCTATCAGCAGCTTATCCACCGCGTTATCAACATAGTTATCCAGAGAGTTATAAACAAAGTTATCCACATCTACCTAAAATAAAGCAACGCTTTATTTTGAGGGCAATACCCAGTTTTACTGTGTATAAAAATATCGTGTTGAACGCAGAATTAAACCTGTTGTGCACCGACTTTAGCCAATTCAGTACGCATTTCGTCAATCACAACTTTATAATCTGGTTTGCCAAAAATAGCAGATCCAGCCACAAACATATCAGCACCAGCTTCCGCAATTTCACGGATATTGGCTGGTCCTACGCCACCGTCTACTTCCAAACGAATTTCACGTCCACTGGCATCAATAATCTGACGAGCTTGACGTAATTTTTCCAATGTCATTGGAATAAATTTTTGACCACCAAAGCCTGGGTTTACACTCATTAATAGGATCTGATCAACTTTATCCAGTACATAATCCAAATAATGTAACGGCGTGGCAGGATTAAATACTAAACCAGCTTTGGCTCCCCCCGCCTTAATCAACTGTAAGGAACGATCAATATGATCTGAAGCCTCGGGATGAAAAGTAATAATATCAGCACCCGCTTCAATAAAATCCCCAATCATACGATCAACTGGCGAAACCATTAAATGTACATCGATCGGCGCTTTGATCCCATAATTCTTCAAAGCCTTACATATCCCAGCACCAAACGTTAAATTGGGTACATAGTGATTATCCATGACATCGAAATGCACCACATCTGCGCCGGCCTCCAAAACTTTTTCAACATCTTCACCTAAACGTGCAAAATCAGCAGAAAGAATAGATGGTGCAATTAAATAAGGCTTGGACATGCGGGACCTGGCAGATAGCAAACAAAATGTGATTATAGCAAAAAGTGCCTTTACTGTGGGTCACACACTTCATTTGAATCTATAATCATTTGCAAAAAAGTAACACTCCCAATGATTTTATCTATCATTTTCAAGCGTACATTCGTTAGGATAACTCCTATCTTCTAAAGCATCTTCCCAAGGAAAATCAAGATATGCAAAGCTCAACCTCTATTGCAACAACAGAAGCACGACGGATTGCAAAACGTTTACTCAACCATTGGAAACATAAATTTGAAGTCGCTGAAACAGAACATGACTTTAAAATCTTTATGCCGACTGCGACCGTTACATTGACGCCTCTTGAACAAACATTGGAGGTTCTGATTCGTGCTGAGAATGAAGACACTATTCGTCTGGAAGGGGTGGTACTAGATCACCTTAACCGAATGGCACAACAGGAATTTGAGGCAAACTGGACACATCAATAAATTTATGTACGACTACTGACTAATAAAATGAAATCCAAATTCATGGATTTCATTTTTAACATGCTGAATCGCTTATATACGCTCGAGTTGCACGGCATGAAACTGTAGATGATCATCGATAAAGCTTTGAATAAAATAATAGCCATGATCATATCCAGCATGTTGTCTTAAACTCAGTTTTTGCCCAACATTACTACAGGCTTTTTGGAATAGCTCAGGATTTAACTGACTATAAAATTGATCGTCTAAACCTTGATCGATTAAAATTTCAGAGAATAACGCGCCTTTTTGTTCAATTAATGCCGTGGCGTCATGCTGGTTCCATAAACTGCGATCATCGCCCAAATAATGGGAAAATGCCTTTTCACCCCAAGGGCATTGGCTTGGTGCACAAATAGGAGCAAATGCTGAAACCGATTTGAATTTTTCAGGGTATTTTAGTGCGAGTGTCAGTGCCCCGTGCCCTCCCATACTGTGACCAAAAATTCCCATTTGACCTTGGATGACAGGAAATTGCGTCTTAATTAAGGGATAAAGCTCATCGATCAAATAACGCTCCATTTGATAATGTGCTGCCCATGGCGTCTGTGTCGCATTAATATAAAACCCAGCTCCCAGCCCCAAATCCCAACTGTCACCTTTGGCAACGTCTTCACCACGTGGAGAAGTATCTGGCGTGATAATAATAAGATCAAGTTGAGCAGCCAAACGCTGTGCATGTGCCTTAATTGCAAAGGTCTCTTCAGTACAGGTTAAGCCCGCAAGATAAAATAAAACCCCACACTTTTCACCATTCAACGCTACAGGCGGCAAAAATACACCAAATTTGCTCATGCCATTCAATGCTTCTGATTGACATTGATAAATGCGCTGTTCACCCTCAAAGCAACGATTTTTTTGCAACATTTCCATGGTTTTTTTCCTCATGTTTGGCAGCGGTGGTTTGGGGTAGATTTTGTTGAGGGAATAAATGCTGTTCCAATTGTGGCAGCATGAGTTCCATATTTTTACCAATTACCCATTGTGGTTCAGAGGGTTCAAAGCCCTGAGCTGATTCCCACGTCGCAACAGTTTCCTGAGCTTGTTTGAATGCATCTTTCATTGAATGCTGGTCACGCATGGCCTGATCAAAAAAAGCGCGACCAAAATAGGTGTAATCCGCTTCATTGGTACAGCCAAAAGACTGACGATCAGCAGCAGAGGCTGTGATAATCAAGGTATCAGGAGATTGTAATGCAGGAATAAAACTTCCCGAAAAACAGGATGAAATCACTATCACACGCCAGCGAATACCTGATTTATCTAGCGTCTCACGAAGCCATTTTGGATCGACTTGATTTAAATCCAGAGGCGCATTTTCGATTTCAAATTCATTGGGTCCGCCGTGCGATGTCATATATAAAAACAATACATCACTTTCTTTATTCATTTGCTGGCCAATACGACGCAAGGCAATGGTCATACTGGTTTGTGATGCAATCGGAACCTCAGTACGAGTATCAGGATTATTAATTAACATCATAGAACGGCCAAAAGTGCCAAAACGTGTATCAAACTGCTCCTTGATACGCATAATTTCCGACTTAAACACATCCTGATAACTAGCACCCGCAACACCAAGAAAATACCAGTGGCTTTGAGCAAACTCACCATATTGAATCTGCTCAAGTGACTTATTTAATAAACGACTTTGGGCATAAAAAGCATTTTCTGCAAATGTTGGGGCAACATCTTCAACTTTCCAGATGGGCTGACTGCGCACAGAACCTTGCCAAACGACTAATGTCACCAGCGTGGCAATCATGATTAATGCACGCTCCCACCACGGCCATTTTAATTCACGCGAAAAAACCCAAACCACTGCCAGACTTTGCCAGACAAACAACACCATAAATAATGTAGGTAAATAGTCGTAGGTAAAATAAGGTAGATAATCTAACTGTCCAAGGAACTGAATAAAACTTTGTAGCAAGGCAATATTGGTATCCAATACCAACCATAAAATTGTCGGCACCAACATCAAGCGGGAATTGTTAGTACGTTGTGACAGAAAAATTCCGACAATTAAGGCAAGAAAAGGCCAAAGCGCATAACTGACCAAACCTTGAGAATTAAACTCACCATTCTGACCTGCAACCAGCCAACTAAATAAAGTATTGGCTGCACCGCCAAGTACACCCCAGACTAAAAGCTGAAAAATCGAAGGATGGACAATTTGCAAACAACGTCTCGACCCTAAAAATAACCACATGCCAGCAATTTGGTTACTTTTGAAATCATGCCAAAAATTGATGGAAGGTTTAAGGTCGATCATAAAAAATTATTCAGGAGTAATAATGCATAATCAGTTTATGCTGGTGTGAAATTATATCAATAATGCTTTTATCTATATAACAAATATTTGCTGATTATTGAAGCAATGATCACAATTCATCACAGAGCAAGCTGGAAATATGCATCGAAACGACATGCGTCACCCAGCCATTGATGATCAGGAGTTTGCGCATTGAGAAAAATAGCATGTCTTGGACGTTTCACAATAACTCGTTTAGCCACTTGTTGGGCCAAAGGTAGCAATGAATCCCCCAAATCCATTTCACCTTGTTCAGGTAAAAGTAAATGCAAAAGTTGCATTTGTTTTTTTACCTGTGCCTGTTTTTTTACAGTGTGTTGATGCTGATCACGCTGTGGAAACATAGGATCCAGATAAATCACATCCACTTGCTGATCATGCTCAATACATGACTGTAAATAATGTGCAGAATCAGCAAATACCAATACGATTCGATCCACGACTTTCGCCAAGAACATATCTGATCGCGCCTGCTGCTGCGCATCTTCAAGTAAAGTAAATAAAATTGGATGACGTTCAAGCAAGGTTACCTGTGCACCCAAATGAGCCATTAGCAAACTATCGTGACCTAAACCTGCTGTTGCATCGATCAATTGAGGAGCTTCACTCAACTGACAGGCACGAGCAATCATTTCAGATTTAATGCTGGCACGTTTTAAACGAGAGATTTCAGCTTTCCAGTCTGGCTGCATTTTCATGCCATTGGCACATAACCAGAGACTGTGTTCATCAACACAAAGTGCCAAGTCTGGATGCTGTCTGAAAAAACGTGCATTGAGTTGTTCAACTTCACACAACTCAATGTCCACACCTCGTTCACACAAGACTTGCTGATAGTGTTGTGCAGATTTTAGCTCTGAGGCGGTGAAAAATAATTGCATGATGATTGATTCAAACTCCCTATTACCAAAGTTTCCAGCCAGTAAATGCAAAAAGTAAGATAATCAAACCAGAAACAATTCGATACCATGCAAAAATCATAAAATCACGTTTAGCAACATAAGCCACCAAAGCACGGATCAATAACAATGCTGAAATGAATGAAACTAACAAACCCACAACTAGAACTACCCAATCCTGTTGTCCCTGAAATACATCATGGCTCTGATATAGATCAAGCAACCCTGCACCAATAATTACAGGAATACCCAAAAAGAAAGAAAATTCGGTTGCTGCTTTACGTGATACACCTAAAAACATAGCTCCAATAATAGTCGCACCAGAACGGGATGTTCCTGGAATCAGAGACAATACCTGAATTAACCCAATCCAGATTGCTTCTTTTAGACTGATATTTTCAACTTCAACTGCATTCACCTTCGGCGGATTTTTCTCAATCCACATAATGATTAAGCCACCAATAATCAATCCCATGGCAACTGCAACATCGTTGAATAATAAATCTTTAACTGTTTGTCCAAATGTCAGACCAACCAATACAATCGGTATAGATGCGACAATCAGACTAATCGCCAAATGACGGCCCTTGGCTTCACCTGTCACCATGCCAGTAGCAGCACCCCAAAGACGTGACCAATACTCATAAATAACTGCAGCAATTGCACCCATCTGAATTGCGACAACAAAAACTGCACTTTTCTCAGGCGTCCAGAAATTCAATAATTCAGAGGTTAAAATTAAGTGTCCAGTGCTAGAGATGGGAAGGAATTCAGTAATGCCCTCCACGATTCCCATAATCGCTGCTTTTAATAGCAGTAAAAGATCCATAATTTATCCTAGTTCGACTTACCTTGTTCTGCAATTTTTTTCCAAGCATTATCCCTTAAATACACAGGTAATGCCTGCTCCGCACTGACCCAACACTTCTGTTTAGCATAATGTCGAGCAAGTAACGCAATATCACGTGCGGATGGACTCAGGCTACTTGACGGTTCAGAAACAGAAGAAGAAATAAGCTTGGCACCTGAACCTACACACGTAAATTGAGCATAGGACTGTGCCAACTCATAATTTAAAAGTTGTTCTTGGCCGTGGAGTTGCATAATGCCATCTTCATCACAACTAAAATTGGCTAGATATACTTCCTGCATGCGTGCATCCAGAATCGCCGTTACCTGACTCAGTTGTAACTCACGATAAGCTGCTTGCGCCAAAGCCTGTAAAGTAGAAACAGGAATCACAGGTAAATCATTAGCCCATGCCAATGCTTGAGTCACCGCGGCATTAATACGGACGCCACTAAATGATCCAGGCCCACGACTAAATGCGATTGCGGTTAAATCGCTATAGCTGATTTGTGCCTGTTGCAAAGCCTGTTCAATCATGGGCAAAATGGTACGTGTTTGAGCCTTAGCCTGCGTATCCATTTGAAAAAAAAGCTCATTTGACTGATCAATCAAGCAAACAGAACAATGATCATTTGCCGTTTCCAATGCCAGCACATTCATGCAACTTCACGCCATTATCTATTTAAAAAACGTGGGCTATCATACTCTAGAACCTATATTTAGGCGAGATTTTCAATTTTACTGATACAAAAAATCTCATCTGTAACAGTTCACTCAGTAGATGTTATTTAAAGGAAAAAGGGTGTAATTGCATAAATCGCTTATAGTGCTCCGCATAATGTAAGGCACTCAGACGTAATTTTGCTGCTCCAAAATCATCTAGAGTTTTCACAATTTTACCGGGGGAGCCCATCACGACAGAATTATCTGGAATTACCTTGCCTTCTGGGATCAAAGCATTTGCACCAATAATACAATTTTTGCCAATTACCGCATGATTCAACACCACCGCATTGATACCAATTAGACTATTTTCACCAATCGTACAGCCATGCAACATGGCTTGATGTCCAACCGTCACATAGTCACCAATATTGAGTTCAACACCTGCATCAGTATGCAGTACGGCATTTTCCTGAATATTGGTAAAGTGCCCTAAACGAATTGGACTATTATCAGCGCGAATTACTGCGCCAAACCAAACACTAACCTGTTGACCCAGTTCAACTTGACCAATGACAGTAGCATTGTCTGCAATCCATCCATCCCAAGGTTCAATCAATGCTTTTGGTGAATGTCCTTCAAAGCTATACATCATAATGACAACATCCTGTTGTTTTTTCGAATTAAAATTTACGGGGTTGAAAATTAGGAGAATTTAAAAGAAAAGGCCAGTCTTTTTGATAATCCAATCCATAATGAAACAATGCAATCAGCATTCTTGCCGTCAATCCCCAAATGACTTCATTTTCCACTTGTAAACTGGGGAAATACAATGATTGATGCGCGTATTTCACTTCATAGGGGGTTGCTGGTACAGTGAGCAATTGATTCAAAGACGCAAAAAAGATCCGATCAATTTCTGTCGGCTGTGCAATCAGCTCAACAGTGGGAGGAATCAACCCCACAACGGGTTTCACCAACATACCGCTACGTGCGCGTTGCATTGGTAAATCGCCAATCAACTCAACATCAAAAGGATTCAGCGCCGTCTCCTCCTGAGCTTCTCTTAATGCGACCACAATATTACTGGTATCACCTGCATCACGCTTTCCTCCAGGAAATGACACTTCACCCGCATGATTGGTTAATTGAGTCGAACGGCGCGTCAACAAAACCTTTGGATTTTGTTCATTGGTAATCGCAATTAACACCGCCGCCTGTGCAGGCGAAGTACGTTTTGAAAAACGTAAGCGTTGCTGCAAAAGATGCGTGAGTTGCTGCTCTACCATGCTTTTCTCTCTATATTCTTCTCCTTGTCATCATAGCCGAAAAATCTAGTCGTTCGTATAGAAATGATGCGAAAGTCCAAAATTTCAGTTATGCTGAGGCATCTTTTTAGCTGATGATCATTATGAGTTTTTGCACCGTTTGTGGACATGAAACTGAAGATAAAATTCCGTTGGGCGATCATCAGATTCGTCGTGTGTGTACACATTGTGGATATATTCATTATGAAAATCCAAAACTGATTTGTGGAGCTTTAGCCATCTGGGAAAATAAAGTCTTATTATGTCGTCGTGCTATCGAGCCTCGTTATGGGTTATGGACACTTCCAGCAGGATACATGGAATTATTTGAGACGATGGAACAAGGGGCTGCACGTGAAACTCGCGAAGAAGCCGAAGCTGAAATTGATATTGAACAATTATATTGCACATACAATATTCCACGAATTGGACAAATCTATGTGCTTTTTAAAGCAACACTAAAAGATGGCGTTTTTGGTGCAGGTGAAGAAAGTATTGAATGTCGTTTATTTGAAGAAGATGAAATTCCATGGGATGAGTTGGCTTTTCCAAGCGTAGAACGAACATTAAGACATTATTTTGAAGATCGAAAAATTCAACACTATCCTGTACATCTGGAAACATTAGGTACACGGTTAGATCATACTGGATAGTTTTTCACTTATTATTAGTTTAAATAAAAAAACAGGGGAATCATCACGATTACCCTGTTTTAATTTTAGACTGAATTACTTCTGTTTAATGGTGTAACAACTTGGTAATTCAATCGCCAATGTTCCATTTACCCGTTTTGCCAACTCTTTTTGTACGTCTGTTGGGGCTGGTGAAACATCCTTGATATTATTATAAACTTTTTGATAAGCCGCATGAATATTAATCCAGTTGGCTTGCTCATTACTAAAGTTTGTAATATTTATGCCTCGAGCAGTATTATGATCTGTTAAAAGATTGTGTAAATTAATTTTCACACCGCCCGAACTCAGAACTTGAGCAGTTCCACTAGAAGTCGCCGTAACAGATAAACTCTGGTTAAGTCCCAAAATCACCCCTTCTAACAGGCCAAATTTAGTATTAGTCAAAATCATACGGATAGTTAATGATTTATCAGTTGTATCATAATTACCAGTACCCGTCGTTCCTACCCTAAATTGTTGAACCCCATTACTATCTATCATGGTATCAGGGTTAACTGTTGCACATGTGCCTGACATATCATTAGCAGTCGCATCGGGTTTAATATCCGAACGAATATCACCATTTTCATCAATCACAATTCCCAGTTTTACATCTTTAACTGTCGTATCGCTAAATTTTACAATCAAAGTTGCATACATTGGGAATACATAATATTCACCCGTTTTGACATTCTTTTGGGTTGTCAGGATCTTTTTGTCCAGATAGGTAATTGGATTGGTTTTAGAAATATCAATAGTCCCATCAAACTGCTCTGGACTAAATTGCTGTGTCCATTTACCGTAGCTTGCAGAATCACCCGTACTATAACCAGTGGCCTGTTTATAAACAGCTTCTGTGCCAGGTACGATATAACCGTTGATTAAACGACCTTGTGTAATGCGTAAAGGATCACCACTTTGATCTGCCATAGAGAACACAAATGGGGTGCTTGCTAACTTTTTAGTTAAAGGATTAATCCAGTTAGTCTGTGCTTCGGCATTCATTTTCTTCGGTGCGATTTTACTAATGAGCGTTAAACGTTTTAAAGAATCGCTAATAACTGTTCCTTCACTGGTCTTATCATCAGGTTTGCCTTTCCATTGCAAACCATAACCAAATGTATGACCTGTACGATCAGAGAGCAAATACATATTACCAATAATTTCATTACCTAACAGGCTCTTGCCATGAAAGCCTTCAATGTACTGCTGATCAACGCCACTTTCAGCGGGCAACGGCCATGGTAAAAAATCAGATTGGAAACTGCCTGCATTTTGCATATTGAGCATTTTGGTAACAATATCAAATGCCGTCTGGTCATCAACCACAGAAACATCTACCCATGGTTTCAAAATTGCAGGATAGCTACCATCTTTAAAATTCGTCACATCAATCGATTGACTGATATTTTTTAGGTTACTCTTATAGTCTTCATCTAATTCTATTGGTTGAAGATCACCAATTGCATTTTTCTCGTTAACGGCTCCAGCAGCCTGAAAAATTTTAACTAAAGCCATGGCGACTTTAATCGTTTCATCATTTTGATCCAGACTGGCAGGCGC
Organism: Acinetobacter sp. S40; assembly: GCF_016624705.1. Taxonomy (NCBI): domain Bacteria; kingdom Pseudomonadati; phylum Pseudomonadota; class Gammaproteobacteria; order Moraxellales; family Moraxellaceae; genus Acinetobacter; species Acinetobacter sp. S40. The sequence goes on along the minus strand of NZ_JACVTU010000008.1, from coordinate 17,008 downwards.
TTTACCAACCATTGCAGTTGCAATATCTACTAAGGAAATCGGAGCATCTGAAATTTTTAAAGAGGTGATTGTTTTTAAATCAACCGCACCTAACGTTATTTGTTTGTCCGTTCCTTGCCCTTTTATAGAAAAAGTTGCTGTATCACCCAACTTACATGCACCTGAAACAGCATTTGAACTATTTTGAGTAATAAAGTGGTTAGTGGTATCACTGCTACAGTCAAAATTTAACCCAGCTACAGGATAATCAAAAACAAATTCCAAACAATCATCAGAAGTGGCAGAACAACTAGTACTTGCTGTAACACCCGTACTACTCGGTGGGTCGACATTAATATTTCCGCCTTCACCACCACATCCACTTAAAGCAGCCATAAGAGCTGTTAAGGTGAAAGGAATTAATATTTGTTTTTTCATAATACAATCACTTTAATTGCCTAACGGATCGCCGTTAATTTTATTTGTCCCTGATTTGATAAAGCTTTTTCCTGAACATCTAATGCTGAAGCCAAAGGCGTCAACAAAATATAAGATGTTTGATCTGGAAGTCTTATCGTTCCTTCAATTGCAGCATGTTGTAACATAGTGGCGGGAAATTCCTGATTTTTATAACCACTTACGCCCTCAAGTATGCATCCGTTCCGATCCAGAAATACCACGAAAGGCCAATAGAACGTAGGATTTTGTTCTGTCGTGGCATACGAAGTAAGTTTCATCTGCTTTAATGGTGCAGAAAGTTTTACAACATCGTAATCAAAAATATCTTTTAGTGGTTTTCTTGGCCATAACCCAATTTGCTTTTCAACATTAAATAGTTTGGCGTCCTTTATCTTTTTATCAGTAAAGCATGCTGTTGCCAAACTTTCTACCACTTGTTCCTTAGGCATTCGATAATAAGTTGAAGATAGGGCCAGCACCTCCTCTTCCTTTTCATTTTGATTCTTTTTCAGCATTGTTTGTAAAAAAGATTTACTGACCCCTTTTTCACGTTGCTCGGGCTGCATACGAACTGCACCCAACCGAGCATCCACAATCCCTTCTGGCATCATGTAAAAGCGCTTTTTACCTTCAAGATTGAACTCTTTATCTTCCAGATATTCGCTATCGATATATTTTTCGCCGTTTACTTCCACAATATGCTCATCTGTTTCAGTGACGGGTGATGATTGATCCGTTGCGTTTGAATAAACATTTGACTGAACTTTCTGAGTTGGAGGCAATGTTGTTGCTTTTGTCACAGGCTGAGGCTGAGGCTGAGGCTGAGGCTGAGGCTGAATATAACGCGATTGCTCAGAGTTTACTTTATTTTCTTTTTTTTGCTGTGATGGAATCTGGGCAGGAATTACTACTTTTGACTCAGGAGAATTCTTAGGCTGAATATTGGCTTCTGACAAGGTCTCCGTAACATGTTGTTGTGTTGTATGACCTGATTTTTCCTGTAAAGAATCCTGTTTTACAGACTGGGGCTGAACCATTTGAATAGGTTGAGACTGTTTTGATTCAACTGCCTTGGGCGTATCAGTCTCGCTCACTATTTTCTGGTTGGTCGTCTTTTTCTGTTGCGTTGGATCACGAGGAATAACTAGAGGACGACCATCAGGACCAATAATAGTAAAAAAGTCGGCAGCATATGCCGTTGGCCCTGTTCCTATTGAAAACAGCACCAACGATAAATAGCCAATTGATTTCTTACTTTTAAACATATTTACCATCTTGTTCTGTAGTTAATCCCTAAAATAGTCACTTGCGTATTGGTACGAACATTCAAGCCGGCATAAGGGTTTAAGATTAAATTATCAACCCCTGTTGCATTTGATAAACTACTGGTATTGGCAGGAATGTTATCTCGGCTACGTAAAAATGCTAGAGTTAAGTCGATGTCAGTATCAGCATCAAACCGATAACCCAATCCCAAACCAAATAATTGCGCATTATTGATTGGAATTAAGGTATTTCGTTTGTCATCTGGTGTTGCAGATGAACGTGGTTCATATCCAGCACGCAGTTTTAGACGATCTGTTGCAGAATACTCTATCCCTATTCCCCAACTCCATGGAGATGTGAATTTTAAAGGGACGCCCAAAGAACTATCAGTCGCACTGCTGGCCAAAAGTTTTGCAATTTTAAGTGCTGAAACTTGTCGGTCAAATTCAAATCGGAACTGATCCCATTGTTTATAATCTGTCCAGCCCACATCAAAATTGATTTGTAAGTCTGGTAAAATTTTATATTTGATCCCCGCCTGAAAATGCGCTGGATATTTTAAATCCATTGAGACTAAACCAGATTCGCTCGCAGGAATATAAGATGGGAATCCTAAAATAGCTGCAAAAATTTGTCCCGTTGCAGACGAATTTAATGCACGAATTAACTCACGCGGTGCATTGGCATTATCGACATAATATTTACCTTTCAAACGCATTTTACTTTCGCTTTGATACACCATACCAAAAGCAAAATCATCTGTTGGCTCCCACATTAATCCCAAGTTATAACTTGGAGTTAAAGATTGTTCCATCGTCGCTTTTAATTGTCCGAACTTACCAAATGGATTGAGGCCTTCATTGGCATTACATAAACCCAAAAGTAAAAGATCAGTAATAATATCTGAGTTATCACGAAATGGTGAGCAGACCACATCATCAACCATACGCAATACACCAATGAGTTCATTGGGAAAACGTAAGTCGGTTTTTAAAGACATGGCCTGATAAGACATGCCCAATGATGCCCCAAGTGACAATTCATCATTCACCTGAAAAGCAAATGAAGGTGATAAATAAGTTATACGCTCAAATGCAACCTGTTGCCCCATAAAGTTGCCAGGATTACCGTTTTCAGAACCATAACCCACGATCAACGGTGCATAAATTGCTGTTGCATAAGTTACTTTTGAACCTGGTGGTTTGTATGCAATACCCGCCGTTGGTGCAGCAATAGGAACGCCTTCACCCAAATCCACCATTTTCTTTAAGATAGGCACATAAATACTGGCATATTCAACATCTGCATTCACTGTACCTTTAAAGTCGGTACATAAACTCGATGGATTTTCAGGCGCGTCATTACACACTAAAGGATCGTCTGAATAGCCAAATACGTTATAACCCGCGGGGGCAGATAGATCACGTTTTACGTTAAAGTTTGCAACAATTCCTTGTACATCCGTTTGCAAACCTTCAATTTTAGCCAGTCCCGCAGGGTTAAAGTGAATTGCACTAATTCCTGGAGGATCAGCAGTAACCGCATTCCCCAATGATAATGAACGAATATCAACCGATAAGTTTTGTCCAAGTTGCGCAAAAGCCACACTTGAAAAGCCCGTTAAAAAAATTGCAGCAGCTAACGGGCGTAGTCTCAGGTATAACATACCGACTACTCCCTTTAATTACGAATTTTTTTAGCAAAACCGATAATATCCAATGGGAAAGACAGCCCCAGTGAGACATCAGGTGCATCTTCAGTTAACCCTATTCCCAAGGTCCCATTCACAATAGTATCCGGTGAAACACGAACACCTAAGGCAATCGAAAAAGTCGCACTGGTCTGGTCTGCTGGCTTATAAGTCTCACCAGTATTGTAGGTAAATTCACTCTCAGTATTGAAACTTTGCTGATAAGACATCGTCAAAGAGACATCATAGTTAAACGAATAAGCAAAACCGAAAGCAAAACCACCACTAATGCCTGGATCAAACTCATCAATAATTCGCGTACCACGAACCTGATTTAGACCAGTTTCCTTGAAGCCATAATTTGCCGAAACTGAAGCGAATAATACAACTGGATCAATATATTTACGTGTACTTGCGCCAATACCAGCCGAATAATACCCTTTACCTGTTGATAAATCCTTGGTTGGATTCACTTCATACGGACTGTCGCCTGTTTTAGTAGAGATATTACCAAATAGAATCAGAGGTAAACGCCCTGCTTTTAGAGGAAAGGGTTCCCAACGTGCACCAAATGAAATATCACCTAATCCTGCTGTGGTGGTATCTTTTAAATTATCTGACTTGGCAACAAAAGGAAGAGAAGTGGATAATGTCAGGTTATCACGTAGACCATATTGCAAAGTAAATGTATTAGTCAGAGTATGAGTCGCATCTTCATCAACTCTTAACTGTGCAACACTGCCATCTTGAATCGCAAGGTTAAGTTGACTATCTCGATAGTAAGTATAATCGATATCATAATAAGTCGAGATCTCACCTCTTTTGATCAAAGAGTATTGACGCTCATTTGAAGTAAATACTTCTTGCAGGTTACTTTCCTGTGTTGCGTCACCCTCTTGCTTTTGCAATGCTTCTGCTGCACTTGCTGGCTGTGCTGAAGCCGCATGTGCTGGGGCAACTGGAGCAGGTTCAATCGCAGGCGCATCCCCAGGTTGTACTGCTGTTGCATTTGGATCTGGTTCAGTAAATGCAGTTGCGGGTTCTGATGTTGCTGGCACATCCTGTGCTTTTACATCTGCTGCATATACACCACCCACCATAAAGATTTGAATACTGACTGCAAGTAGAGTTTTATTCATCCATTGAGCTCTCATCATCTAATTCCCACCACTTATTTTTTTTCTGACTATTTACGCTTGTAATACAGGCGCATAAAAGTATTAATGTTCTGACCATAAGTATCTGATTCTTTATTTAAATCAGGGCCTCTGCGTACAGTCGATGCTCTATCTGCAATCTTTTCCATATAGAAAGTTGGGTATTGAATATCAACTAATGCATATTTATTGACTGTTGCATCTTCCACATGGCGCATATCAGAATCTTGTAATGCCAACAAATTCTGTCTTTGGGCTTCTGGAACATTGATTAAGAATAAAGTATTGTTTTCCCAAATCTCTTTAAATCTTTCCTGATCAAAACTGATATTCCCCAAAGCAGGGTCAGCGACATAAACACGCCCATTTTTATAAGCTTTGTAAACTACGAAATGTTTAAAACCTGCATAGGAAATTGGAACAATTGCAGGTTGTCCCTGTTTAATCAGGTCAGAAAATTCCCCACGATAACCACCACTTTCCAACCCTAGTGCAGTCACAAAACGTTTCATATCCAGTAATGAAAAGCTGCGACGTTCTACGATGCGGTTATATTCACCAAAGCGCAATAATCCGTTCATGGTTTGCTGCTCGGTTAAACGAGTACCCACATAACCATTTAAAAGCGTTGTTAACGCTGCTGAACCACAACTATAGTCATAAGCTTGGCGTACAATGCCACGGAATTGATCTTCAACCGCGGGTTTAATATTAACCTGTTCACGGTGAAAACGAGTGAATGAAGGTTCACGTGAATCGAGAACCTCTGTATAGTTGACAGTACCTGGCGGCTTTTCCTTTATATCAAAGGCTTGAGTCGCAAAGTAATAGATCAGTGCCGACCCCAATGTAATCTCTAACATAATCTGACTTTTCTACTTTTGGCATCTGATGCCCTTACGTTGGTATTATTTTTAGAGTAAGCACTCTACGTTCCTTGTCTGTTGAAGATACCTTTTTTTATAAAAAAATACAGCTTTTTTTTTATTTTTTTGACGGAATGCGTCTTTTTTTGTAAACAATGTAAATAAAAAGACGCGCATAAATGCGCGTCTTTTTAATGATTGATACTAAACTAAATTAGTGACCAGTAATGGTGATTTGCGAGCCAGCAGTACCGTTAAGACCGTAATAGGTTCTTAGGCCGCTTACTTCAACATCACCAATTGAACCAGCAGCTGCACTACCTAAATGAACGCCTTTGATATAGATGTTATTACCCGTTGCATCATTAGAGGTAATTTTTAAACCACCTGTTGTAACACTTACAGATGCATCCAATGCCAAATCAGAGCTACCTACAGATGCAACTTTGATGCTATCCAATACGATATCACCACCGCCATTTGTACTGCCATCATGAATAGAAAGATTAGATAATTCTAAACCACCTTGCATAGTAGAGTTCAATTTGATCATTGCACCTTGAGGAGCAGAACCTAACTGAATATTCGCATCCATTACACCAGTAGTAATTGTTAAGCCATTTAAGATTTTATTGTAGCTAGAACCACCTTCTACACCACGTACAACAGCTCCAGTTGTGTAATCATTACTTTTATCAACGCCAATTTCACCCACTTTGATTACCAAGCCAGATACTTGAGCACCGACATTTAAGAAAGCACCGTTTGTACCAGCATCTGTATCGATAGTTAAATCAGCAAGGTTATGAGAAGCTAAAAGAGAACTTGTATTTGCTGTAATCTCAACACCATGAGCCACAGTACCATTTGTACCATCACCATTTGCTTTGATCACAATTGCACCAGCTTCACCAGTACCGCCATTCGCTGTTGCCAAACCATCATTATCATGAATAGCCAATTGATCAATTGTTACTTTAGAAATACCGATACCGATATTCAAGCCATCCTGACCCGTGGTAGAGCTAAGCGCAGCATCATCCATAGACTGCATTGCCATTGCATTTGCACTGATCGCGATTGAAGAAACCAAAGCTAGTTTAGTAAACATTTTCATTCCGTACTCTCCCAAGAGCATTTATTTTTTTTGGTTTTCACTACTCTATGTTTCTATGGTTTTTTGAATTTCCCCAGCAGAAACGTCCTATCCATGAGTAGCTGAATTTGCCTCTCCTAAATTACAGCTCTGTTAATTTTTGTTCAACTGTTGTTGATCAAATTTGATCAACAACCCGATAAACGGTTCATCAACTTATGTCTGTTGAAGTTCTGTAGTAAAATCACACCTTCTACTCTATTCATGATTTTAGGCTTGCCTCAGTGAAGTTTTTTTGTAAAATAAATCAAGATATTAGCTCTACCTCTGAAATACTGTCAAAACTTCACACCATGAGTGGACTGGTTTTTTTGAAAGATCAAAATTATCCTGTTATTGCATTTAACCCTAACCATTATTTAATTTATAAGAATAATCAATTTAGTTTTTTTAAAATAAATTCAGAAAAGCAGTATGAAATGATGGATGAGTTCGCTATTGACAGCTTACTTCAATTTGATTCATCACAGAATCATCCTGTTTTTACACAATTTCAGGGAGGCTATATTGGCTTTGTTTCTTATGATTATGCGGCGAAACAATTTACCTCAGTTCGAGAACGTCCCCAACCTGCTTTTTACTTGGGGCGATATGAAAGTTTTTTAAAACAGCAAGAGGATGGCTGGTATTTTTATAGTCATGCGGATGATGCCGAACAGCAATTTATTCAACTAAGAACATTACTTTCTCAACCCATAACAATTGAAGAACTTGAATTAACTCAAGCCTGTCATCCGCGTTGGTCAAAATCAGAATACGCGAACGCTTTTCAACAGATTCAAAATTATATTGTGGCAGGTGATTGCTACCAAATTAATTTAACTCAGGAATTTACCGCAAAGGGCCAAGGTTCATTATTAAGCCGTGCAGAATCTCTGTGGAATTTGACGGATGCACCTTATGCTGGCTATTTAAAACTAGATGATTTTGAGTTACTCAGTTGCTCTCCAGAACTCTTTATCGAATTTAAGCAACAACAACTCATTACTCGTCCGATTAAAGGCACAATGCCACGTTTTGCTGATCCTGATCTAGATGCAGCATCAAAACAAAAACTACAGAACTCGGAAAAAGATCAGGCAGAAAATGTCATGATTGTTGATTTATTGCGCAATGATCTAAGCATTCATGCAGAAACGGGTTCAGTAAAAACCACCAAGCTATTTGAAATTGAAAGCTTTAATCAAGTTCATCATATGGTGAGTGAAATTGAGGCTCAATTAAAATCTGAGGTAAATCCATTTGATGTCTTGATGTCGGCGCTTCCGGGTGGCTCAATCACTGGAGCACCCAAAATTCGTGCCATGCAAATTATTGAAGAACTTGAGGGTGGTTCACGCGGCGCCTATTGTGGCTCACTCGGTTACTTTAACTTTGATGGTTCAGGGCGCTGGAATATTTTAATTCGCAGTATTCAAAAATTTCAGGATGAGCTTTCCATCTGGGCTGGCGGTGGAATCACTATTGCCTCGGACTGTGAGGCTGAATATCAAGAGTGTTTCGATAAAATTTCTGCCATGCTAAATTTACTCAATACATGGCAGATTAAAAATTAAAAACTTCGGTCAGACTTCACTTTAGATTAGGCTTGTTAAAGTATCAACTAGCCGTTGGTTTTGTTCATCTGTACCAATGGTAATCCGCAAATATTGATCAATCCGCGGTTTATTAAAATAACGGACAATAACGCCCTGTTCACGTAATTGTGTTGCCAATTCTGCCGCAGCATGGGCTGGATGTGTAGCAAAAATAAAATTGGCTTTCGATGGCAATACTTGAAAACCAATCGATTGTAATTGCTCAACCAACACATCCCGACTTTGGATAACTTTTTGACATTGCGCCTCAAAATAGGCTTGATCTTCAAAAGAAGCGACAGCTGCGGCAATGGCAAAACGATCAATGGGATAAGAATTGAAGCTATTTTTAACTGCTTCAAGCGCTGCAATTAAATGTGCCTGAGCAATCGCAAATCCCACCCGTAAACCAGCCAATGAGCGTGATTTGGACGTGGTTTGACAGACCACTAAATTGTCATATAGATTGACTAAACTCACCGCAGATTCTGCACCAAAGTCTACATAAGCTTCGTCAATAACTACGACATGATCAGGATTGCTTTTTAAAATTTGCTCAATTTTTTCAAGAGACAACGCGATACTGGTGGGGGCATTCGGATTGGTAATAATAATGCCGCCATTGTCCTGCTTATAATCTTCTACCACAATCTCAAAGTTTTCATTGAGTGGAATCTGTTGAGTTTTTACTGCAAAGAACTGACTATAAACTGGATAAAAACTATAAGTGATATCCGGATATAGAATCGGTTTATCCTGAATAAAAAAAGCTTTAAAAATGTGCGCTAGAACTTCATCCGAACCATTACCAACAAAAACCTGCTCAACTGCGACATTTTGCTGCGTAGCAATGGCCTGTTTCAGCTGGCTAGCATCAGGATCAGGATATAAACGTAAGGCATCAGCTTGATGATTGAGCACTGCCTGCACAGCATCAACTACTTTTGGTGAAGGGGGATAAGGATTTTCATTGGTATTTAATTTGAGTAAATTCTGGATTTTTGGCTGTTCGCCTGGTGTATAGGGTTCTAATTCACGAACCTCTGGACTCCAGAAACGCATTTGTTGATTGCTAATTTTCATCTTGATATTCATTCCGTTTCATCAAAACCGCCTCGCTTTTTTCATCTTAATTGATTACGACACCTAACATCACAAGCAGAATCAAGTGCTAAAGCAAGTCAATTTTTAAATTTTACTTTTTTCATCTCTTTAAAAAGGGCTGAATTTTCAGCCCCTCGATCTTTAAATATTTGTTTCAGGACAATAACGATAACGTGCAGAACGAGCATGGGCATCCAGATTTTCCTGTTGTGCCAATATGTCTGCGGTTTTTGCCAACGTTTTGACGCCCTCTTGTGAGCACATAATCAAGCTGGAACGTTTCTGAAAGTCATATACACCAAGCGGTGAAGAAAAACGTGCCGTACCTGATGTGGGTAGAACATGATTCGGCCCTGCACAATAGTCACCAATTGCTTCTGGCGTAAAACGTCCCATAAAAATTGCACCTGCATGGCGAATATCCTGACTCATTGCTTCTGCATCATCCAGACAAAGCTCTAAATGCTCTGGCGCAACCTGATTAATCAGTTCAATTGCTTCTGCCCGATCTTTGACCAGAACCAATGCCCCACGATTAGCAATCGAGGTACGCGCAATATCTGCTTTAGGCAATGCAACTAAATGCTCTTCTACAGCCTGAGCGACATCTTCAAGTAGTTTTTCATCTGGAGTAATAAAAATCGCTTGGGCTACGGTATCATGTTCGGCTTGAGATAAAAGATCCATTGCTAGCCACTTGGCATTATTCTGACCTTCAGCATAAACCAAAATTTCTGAGGGCCCTGCGATCATATCAATTCCGACCTGACCAAAGACCGCACGTTTTGCAGCAGCAACAAAACGGTTACCTGGTCCAGTAATTTTATCGACAGCTGGAATAGTTTGAGTACCATACGCTAATGCGGCTACGGCTTGGGCACCGCCAATAGTAAAAATACGAGTCACCCCAGCCAAATATGCCGCCGCTAAAACTAATGGATTAAGTTCGCCATTGGGAGCAGGAACGACCATAATAATTTCAGGAACACCTGCGACATGTGCAGGCAAAGCATTCATGAGTACCGACGATGGATAAGAGGCTAATCCACCTGGCACATAAATTCCAACACGATCCAGCGGTGTAACTTTCTGACCTAACGTATTCCCCAGATCATCAACATAAGTCCAACCTTCCTGCTTTTGTGCCTGATGAAAAGTACGGATACGTTTTGCGGCAAGTTCTAATGCTTCACGAATTTCAACACTTAAACCATCAAATGCAGTTTTAAGCTGTGTTTGAGTCAGTTCTAAGTCAGAGAATTGATGCGCTGGATGTCGATCGAACTGTTGCGTTAATTTAAGCACATGATCATCACCATGCTGACGTACATCAGCAATAATTTGATCTACAGTTTGTATTAATTGAGGATCATTAACCGTTTCAAATGCTAAAAGTTCAGCAAATGTCTGTTTAAAATTTTGATCCTGAGTCGATAAACGTCGCATCAATTTACCCACAAGGCGAAAAAGAGAACGCTAAGTTTACTCTTTTTCAGTACGCTTGTGGGCACAATGTAGGCTAAAAAAATCAATGGGAAAGAATGAGTTCTTCGATCACCCCGTCATTCTACTTTTATTTGCTTAATCAGAATATTTAAGCAACAAGAACAAAAAGTTAAAAATTATTTTACTTCCCGTGTCACAAAGCAAAAGGATGACTCGTCAAATAGGTACCTATTTTGATTTTAATCAGGAACACGACAATGACGACGCTCAATATTCATCCTAAAAAACATTTACCAGAATCAATTCATTATCTCTATCAGGTTCATCAAAATATTCTCGACTTGGACCTGATTGCTCGCTCGCTTTATCATCTTGTTCTACTACGCGCCTCGCAAATCTATGGCTGTGCTTTTTGTGTGAAGATGCATATTTCAGAAGCCTTGGCAGATGGTGAAGTACAATCACGCTTGGATCGTTTGGTGGTATGGCGACATTGCAATGATTACACTGATCAGGAAAAAGCAGCCCTAGCCTGGGTTGAAGCATTGACCACTTTACATGCGCTCACCGATTATGAACCGTTACGCTTGACCCTGTTAAAACATTTCAGTGAAGCACAAATTTCAGCTTTAACTTTACTCATTGGCATGATTAATTTATGGAACCGCATTGCAATTTCACAGCATTAACGTCTATGAAAACGTCAGACATGATAAGCCAACATGATTTAAATCTTTTTGAGGCAAGCCGAACGTTTCTGTTCGGCCTTGCTTACCGACTGTTAGGCACAACCAGTGATGCTGAAGATGTCTTGCAGGATATCTTTATAAAATGGCAACAGCAAACTAAACAAGATATTATCAATCCTCAAGCTTGGCTGACGACAGTATGCACACGTCACTGCATCGATTTACTCCGTGCTCACCATCGAGCTAGAACTGAATATACCGGAACATGGTTACCTGAACCCTATCATCATATAGAAACGCCCTCGATCGAATCCGACTATACACTCTCTACGGCCTTCCTTTTGGTTCTTGAAAAGCTCTCAGTCAAAGAACGGGCAGCTTATTTATTACATGACATCTTTAATCTTGACTATGTTGAAATTTCGGAAATCCTCCAGGAGCAACAAAGTAATTGTCGACAACTGGTAACCCGTAGCAGAAAACGTATCTCAGATGAACCGAATGTTCTCTCAAATCATCCTACTCAGCAGCAAGTCAAATTACTCAATGCATTCAAAGTCGCCATTCATTCACATGATCTAGATCAATTAACACAATTACTCAGTGAAGATATCCAATTTGCAGCAGATGGCGGTGGTAAGGTCTCAGCGATTCGGCAGCCTTTCATCGGCCAACCTGCTATATTACGTTTCTTTGAACGCTTGCTTTTTAAGGCGTGGAGTGAACTCTCTTGGGAAATGTGCCATCTCAATGGCGGTGTCGGTTTTAAACTCTATGACTCAAACCATTGTTGTGTCATGGTACTGACTTTCGCATTCAATGATCAACAACAACTGCAAAGTATCTATTCTTTACGTAATCCAGAAAAACTCAAATAAAAAGGCCAACCAAAGCTGACCTTTTTATTCAATTTTATCTAAAACTTAGTTTTGACGTGCTTTAACTGCTTGTTCGACTTGTGACAAGATCGGATCGAGTAATGCCTGTTTTCGTTTAAAACTAGCTTTATTCACAATCAAGCGTGAAGATACTTTCATAATCTCATCAAGAGGTTCCAAGCCATTGGCACGCAAGGTATTCCCAGTGTCAACTACATCTACGATATAATCGCCTAACCCCACTAAAGGTGCCAACTCCATAGAACCATATAATTTAATCACATCAACTTGTTCACCCAAGCTCGCATAATATTGACGCGTTAAATTAACATACTTGGTCGCAATTTTTAAACGGCCTTGCGGACGTTGCATACCGACTTTACCCGCCGTCATTAATTTACAGTTGGCAATTTTAAGGTCTAGCAATTCATAAACATGTTGTGCGCCATGTTCCATCAACACATCTTTACCAGCCACGCCAATATCTGCAGCACCATTTTCAACATACGTAGGAACATCAGAAGCCCGCAAAATTAAAATACGAACTTGCTTATGTGTAGTAGGAAAAATTAATTTGCGTGACTTTTCGGGATCTTCAAGCAAATTAATGCCCGCTGCTTCCAGTAAAGGTAAAGTTTCTTTTAAAATTCGACCTTTACTAAGTGCCAATGTTAAACCATGATCAAAATTTCCCATGACGTTAAAGTTTGGGTCATCGTTTCTCATATCATTCATTAACTGACTCGCTTAATTTTCGCGCCTAAACCTTGCAATTTTTGTTCAATATTTTCATAACCGCGATCAATATGATAAATACGGTCAATCAGAGTATCGCCTTCTGCAACTAACGCAGCCAGAACCAAAGAGAAAGACGCGCGCAGATCCGTCGCCATCACAGGCGCTGCCTGTAAAGTATCGACTCCAGTCACGACCGCATCATTGCCTTCAACCTGAATATTAGCCCCCATACGCGCAAGTTCTGGCACATGCATAAAACGATTTTCAAAAATCGTTTCAGAAATTGTTGCAAAACCACGGCCAATTACATTTACAGCCATTAACTGAGCTTGCATGTCGGTTGGAAATTCGGGATGCGGTAAAGTTCTAAAACTCACGGCTTTAGGGCGTTTCCCTTGCATATCTAGTTCGATCCAGTCATCACCACGGGTCACTTCTGCACCCATTTCTTCAAACTTATCGAGTACTGATTCTAGTAACCTTGGATCAGTATGCGTGGTCTTAATACGGCCACCAGTAATAGCCGCTGCTGCCAGGTAAGAACCTGTTTCAATTCGATCTGCAACAACTGCATATTCACAGCCGTGTAAACTCTCAACACCTGTAATCGTAAGTGTATCTGTGTCGATACCTTCAATTTTTGCGCCCATTTTCACGAGCATATTGGCTAAGTCGGTAATCTCAGGTTCACGTGCAGCATTACGTAGGATGGTGACGCCCTCAGCTAGGACCGCTGCCATCAAAATATTTTCAGTCCCACCAACAGTCACCATATCAAAGGTAATATCTGCCCCTTTTAAACGACCATCGACTGTGGCATGTACATAACCATTTTCTACATTGATATGCGCGCCTAAAGCTTCCAAAGCTTTTAAATGTTGATCGACAGGTCTTGACCCAATAGCACAACCACCCGGTAAAGAAACCTGAGCATTACCATAACGTGCTAACAAAGGACCAAGCACCAAAATCGAAGCCCGCATGGTTTTAACTAATTCATACGGAGCAAACTGATTAGATAAAGTTGAAGTATCTGCCTTTACCGTATCACCTTCATATTCCATAGTGATGCCTAAACCAGCAATCAACTTCACTAATGTGTTTACATCTTTTAGATTTGGAACATTCGTGAGTGTAATTGGAGAGTCTGCCAAAATCATGGCAGCCAATAAAGGCAAAGCAGCATTTTTGGCCCCTGAAATACGTACCTCACCCTCAAGCTTAACACCGCCCGTAATTAAAAATTTATCCATTAATTATTATGCTCCGAAAAGGCTTGCTTTGCGCCATTCGGCTTTGGTCATTGCCCGAATTGTAACTGCATGGACTGCGCCACTTGCAATATAAGAATTTAAAGGTGAATAAACGGCCTGCTGACGAGCAACAGTACGTTTCCCTTCAAATTGGTCATCTACAATACGCAGGTCAAATTTTCCCGCCTGACCAGTGACAGCCACTTCCGCATCTGGAAAAGCTTCTTGTAAAATTTGAGTGAGCTGCTCACTATTCATTGCTAGACCTCATATACAAGCGTAGGCGTAAAAACGCATTATTTTACTATAAATCATCGATATAATTCAGCACATGTTGATATTTTACAAATAAAAAAAGAGGCTAATGATTAGCCTCTTTTAAAGAAAAAAACTACATATCAACAATGAGTTGCTGATAATTACACTGCATTTTACGATGTTTTTGTAATTGGCGTTTTAATTTTTCAGTCAGTTTTTTAATCGACATATACATGTCATCCGCTGAAGCTTGAGCAAAAAGCTCAACACCAGGTAATCTTACAATTGCCTCTGCAATATGATTTGCACTTCCTTTATGCGTTCTTTTATCAATTTGATGATCTTTGGAAAGCTTAACCTGCATACTATTGACCTGATCCAGATGTTTGGTCAATTGATCAAACTTGGTTTTAATACTGTTTTCAATTGCAGGGGTAATAACTAAATGATGTCCACGAATTGTTATTTGCATAATTCTATCCCTCACCTTCTTTCAGGATATAAAGTCATAGCCAAGACAATCTAATGACAAAACAGAATTCTGCATCACAATCATTAAATCATTTGAGCTACTCCTTTGGTGAAAAAAAATTCATTATTTTGCAACAATGAATCTCTAGAATAGTCATACTTTAAAAATCAGATCAAGACTTTTCGTTCAGAAGATGAAGGAATATGTAACGATTCGCGATATTTTGCCACTGTTCGACGGGCGACATCGATACCTTCTTCTTTTAATAATTCTGCAATCGCATTATCCGACAAAGGCTTACGCGGATTTTCTGCTGAAATCATTTTTTTAATACGGGCACGAATAGCAGTTGAAGAGCATTCCCCCCCCGATGTGGTCCCCACGTGGCTTGAAAAAAAGTATTTAAGTTCAAATAAGCCACGTGGCGTTAACATATATTTATTGGTGGTGACCCTTGAAACAGTAGATTCATGTAACTCAACTTCTTCTGCAACATCACGCAGTACTAGGGGTTTCATGCCTTCGGCACCAATTTCAAAAAAAGTACGCTGATGTTCCACAATGCAAGTTGCGACTTTTAATAACGTTTTATGGCGCTCATCAATACTCTTAATAAAATTTTTAGCTTCTAACATTTGATTACGCAAATAAAGATTTTCGTCACTCTGGTCCGCTCGACGAATCATATTAGAGTAAAAAGAATTAATTCTTAGCTTTGGCAAAACATCCGGATTTAATTGAACTTGCCAGCTATTGTCTTTTTTATTTACTACGACATCAGGAATTTGATAATCAAACTCCTGATTTTGAAAATCCGCGCCCGGATAAGGTTTGAGGGTCTTTAATAACCCGATTGCCTCTTTTAACTGATTCATCGTTAGACCTGAAGCTTTTAAAAGCTTATTCAAATCATTGGCTATGAACAGCTCATAATATTGCAATAAACTTAATGCTTCTTTTCTTAATGGCGTATTCACATCCATTACATCTAATTGAATTTTTAAACATTCAGCCAAATTAACCGATGCCACACCGACTGGATCAAGCCGTTGTATATATTTAAGTACGACCAGAATTTCGTCATGCTCAATTTCTTCATCATAATCTGCCTCAGCAAGCAAATGCTGCGCTGCCAATAAAATCTCTTCAACTTCAGCATCAAGAAAGCCCTTTTCATCCAGACAATCAATAATGCAATAAGCAATCAACTTATCTACTGTAGAAAAATGCAGTAAATTCACTTGCTCTAAAATATGTTCTTTTAAAGTATGATGAGCTTGACGATTATCTTCACGTTCTTCAAATTCTGGTGAAGCTAAAGCTGTTGATTGATGTGTATAAACATCATCCCAATCTGTATCGACAGGAAGATCATTTGGTAAATGATCTGCATTCAAATCCTGTGTTAAATCATTGGTATCTTTAGTGTCTAAATGAGTTAGGCTTTCTGTACTACTTTCATCTTCTATTTTTTCAAGCAATGGATTACTATCAAGTTGTATTTGAATTTCTTGTTCAAGTTCCAGACTAGACAGCTGCAATAAACGAATTGCTTGTTGTAATTGAGGCGTAAGCGACAAACTATTCGCAACTTTCAATCCAACAGATAACTTCATAAATCGACATCCCAACTATACTTACAAAGCAAAAAATGTGCCTACAAAGTTATTTATAGCATAAGTTTTAACGATATCCTACACAAACCATATGATTGAATAACATTTCATAATTATTTTAAATTCGTGAGATATTTCATAATACTTAGTAAAAAAAGAAGCCCCGCCACTGGCTAGTGACGGGGCTTATATTTAAAAGCTGGCGATGACTTACTCTCACATGGCTAACGCCACACTACCATCAGCGCGAAGAGGTTTCACTTCTGAGTTCGGGAAGGGATCAGGTGGTTCACTCTTGCTATTGTCGCCAGCAAACTGTTGTGGTGTTTTCGGGTCTTATCTACATTTATTTCTCATGTATGCCTTACTTAACAACCAAAGAACGATTAACGGATTGGAATTGA